>JAUWBB010000053.1 GCA_030605195.1 Bacteroidota bacterium | reverse complement strand
CATGGTGTAGTAAAAATAAAACATGGATATGGTTTTCTGTACCATTTATAATATCTACATAACAATCGTGTTCAATGAATTGCTTCTTTATGAGATTGTGTATAGTGGTTTCATTTATAGGTTTTATCAATTTCTGGCGGTTTTTGGTACCGAAAATACTATGTGTCCACATTTTGATATTTGAATGAGCCATGGTTATATTTTTTAAAACCGTTGATAAAGAAAATATACTAGTTCTAATGCGCTGAATATCAACCCACAGATTTATCTGTGGGAACAAAAGCACAATAGAATAGAAAAAATCCTAACGGTTTTAACCGTTTTCTTAGCTTAGTCTTAAACATCCACTGTTAAAATTGTGGGTTGATATTACGTCATTTAAATCATATTGTCTTCTAAAATGTTACTTCAAACTTTTCTTCAGATTCTTTCGTAATAGATTGAACTCCTTCAAAAACCTTCTCTTTTTCGAGGTCGGGATCTCCGATTTTCAAAGTGTACTTTCCTTCACTAAATACTTTTGGCCGGAAGGTATTTCCTTTTATTCTCAGGGTATAAACCATTTCATTCGTGGCTTCTTCGATTACCCGGATCACGGGGTTAACCATTCCCTCAACCACTATTTCAGGTAAGTAAGCCACAGCTTTCCGGTTATAATTTTCCATCTGGTTGATTTTTACAGGCCACCCGGTATATTGTCCTGCACCTGGATTGGCAGGATCGGTAAAGCGGGGCCAGCATTCGATGGTAATATCCCTGGTAGTTTTATTAAACCTCACGATGCCATAACCGGTTGCCCGGTCATAAAGGTTTGAAGGATTTTTACCTGTAAATACCGGATTGGAAACAGCATGTACGGTAATTTTGTTGCCAAACCCATCAAGAAAATCACCTGTATATTTGGGTGAACCGGGCTCACGGTTTTTATCGGGTTCTTCGGGGAACCATCTTCTTGGCCAGATATTGGAGATGGCAGGAACACAGAAGGCAAATCCTGCATCATACCAGTCGTCGACACCATACTGGATTGTGCTTCCAAGGTGTTGGTCTCCTGCAATATGTAAAGCAAATGCTTTTCGCATAGCTTTTAAGGCTTTATTCCGCCCTGTTCGCGGCCAGCCATTGGAATCCATATCGGATACAGGCCGGTCATCCGGGGGATATTCTCCTTCAGGAAGTATCCTTAATCTGGGTACGATCCTGTCGTGGTGTTCACTTTTGGGTAACGTAGCCACATTGGCAAAAATGGTTTGAGAAAGGACCACTTTCATCCAGGTCAGATTCGACTAGTCAGCAGCCCAGTCTTCCAGGAATTTTAACTGTCTTTTACCCAATAGTATTGCCCCAGGCACATCCCCTTGTTTTGCGGCGTTCCAGTTTATGTTCTGAGCCCAGCCATTGTTTACATCTGCATCAGGGAGCAAAGGCTTTGGCGCTGATTTGAACTTACGGTCCTCAATGATTGCAAAGCTGATACCACCATAATTCATTTCAGAATAGTAAACACCTATGCCCTGATCAACCGTGGTTGGATCATAGGGATCAGGCAAATGGCTGGTTTGGGTCCTTTCAACCATTTTGACCCATTCAGCGGGCATTTTGTACCCTCCCTGATCCTGGGCGTCTGAACCAACAAAACCTTCCGGTGTTGCTTTTCCTCCGGCTCCCCAGAGATTTCCGTGGTAAACATCATGGTCATCAGGAATACTTATGGACGGCCTGTCTCTCATAAAGTCTCCATATGCCCAACCGTACAGGTACCATTTGCGTAAATAATCAAGGGCTGCTTTATCAACCGGCGAACGTTGTACACCAAACCCAGCAACACCTTCATATATCTGATCGCCGGAGAAAAATAGCACGTCAGGATTGTGATGTTTTACTGCTTCAAACAGATCGGTATTGGGAAATCCCAGATCGTTATTGCCGGTAAAGCCTGCCACAACAATTTCTTCTTTGTCCAGGGGCTCTTTTCGGATAGTTCCTTCCCGGGTGAATTCTTTCAATTTGTCTTTTCCCATATAAAGCATATAGGAAAGCTGATACGGTTGATCCTTTGTATTATCCCAATTTTCAATCCTGAAAGTGGCCGTTCTTGACATGTTATCGATGGGTGCTTCAGCAATCTCTTTCCAGTTTTTTCCGGTTTTATCCAAAATATTTAATGTCACCGTTTGTCCGTCTTTGCTGCCAACGGGTGGCATTTGAGCCGTTAATTTTAAAATGCCTCTGCTAAGGGTATATTGTGAAAAAAGAATGGGGCCGAACGTCCTTTCCGGATAGTTTCTG
This sequence comes from Bacteroidota bacterium, assembly GCA_030605195.1. GTDB lineage: Bacteria > Bacteroidota > Bacteroidia > Bacteroidales > VadinHA17 > CAZEWS01. The sequence goes on along the minus strand of JAUWBB010000053.1, from coordinate 9,459 downwards.
ATTTTACTCCCCGAAATTTCCCAATCTGTAAACCAGCAACTTGGTATATTCCGGTTGCCTTCTATCTCAGCGAAATTACTCACCAGAGCAAAACTCCCTGATAAATTTTCTTTAGGTACATTTTGTTCTTCAATTTCTGAAAGAATTTCCTTGGTCTTCAGATCCAGTGCCTGTAATTTCAGAGTGTAATGTTCTTCTGATAATTCAAGGGATACTTGAAGTTTTAAACCATTGTTAAGGTGAGGAATAAGAGTTTTTTCATTACCGTTGAGTTTAACAGGCAGTTCTCCGATAAACAGATCTCCGGATGTAGTAATACCGGCATCAATGCCTTTTCCATAAATGGCATTATCCCTGTAATCGTTAAATTGTCCTATGGCCGCAATTCGAAAGCCAACCCAGTTTTTATCCGATATGGCAATGGTGTCATTCAATAAGCCAAGTACAACGGACATCTCAAACTCTCCTTCCTGTTCTCCAATTTGGTGAGTTAGAAGATTTACGTTCCTGTTAAAGCGGGAGATCAGACAATTGATTTTCCCATCTGATATTTCCCAATCCTGCAGTCGGTTTGCCCAGTATTCAGGCCCCACCCACGTGCGTTTTATACCTTCCGTCCAGGTATCCTTAAATTTAGTTGCTGATTTTGGCGATGGCTGACATGCATTAATGGTTAATAAGAATAGAAAAAGTCCAAATATTTTTTCGATTTTGAAATAAAAATATTTTTTCATAGTTACTGGAATTTTATTGAATTTTAGCAATTACAAATAAGAATAGAACACGGATGACACGGATGACACGGATTTAAAATATTTATGCATCAAACTTCATTTTCTATCTTTTATAATTTTATCAGTTAAATTTGCGTGTAGCATTTTATATCCTTCCTTTCAAAAAGTTGAATTCTGTTTTTTTCTGTGTATATCCGTGTTATCTGTGTCATCCGTGTTCTATATATTTGGTTTATTCAAGGGAGATTCCCATTGCCAGTTCAATTTTTTTCCCCGGATCAAGGGTGATCAGATCCATTTTGTTGTTGAAAACATCAGGAGGGCATGTCCACGGCTCCATAGCTAAGGAATCCCTTTCGGGGGGAGTAAAAACAGTAAGGTAATTGTACTTCATCTCTCCGGTTTCCTGCCAAAGCACAATTTTTGCTGTACCATCAGGAAAATAAAGATATGTTTTACTTATTCCTGGTTCTTTTTTAAGAACAAAAACGGTGTCTAATGAAGCCTGACCAATTTTTTCAGGTTCAAGAAATTTATCCATATTCTTTATTGCACCAGTGGGACACAGATCCTGATCCAATTCAAGATACTTTGCTGATGGGATTTGCAGAATCATATCATTTGTTTTCCCCATGGCTTTAAAATAAGGATGCCAGCCCTGACCGATTGGCATTGGATCTTTACCTGTGTTTTCAACCCGTGTTAAACAACTAAAACCGGACTTATCAAGCTTAAATTCAACGGAGATTTCAAATCTGAAGGGATAAGGCAACACGCTGCCATCCTCTTTAAACAGGGTCTCCAGTATCCCTTTTTCTTCAGATGTTTCAACTCTAACGATTTCAAATCTCTGATAATAGATATAACCGTGTAAAGCGTGCTTTTGGGAGGGATCATTCTTTGAAAGATGATAAGTTTTTCCTTGAAAATTGTATGTAGCTTCCTTAATCCTGCCCGGGAAAGGAAACAGATTAGCGCCACGAAATAACCGGGAGAAATTCTTTTGCAGATATTCATAGGAGAGATATCCCTTTAAAATTTGATGACTATGGCCTTCCTTGTGAAGGGCTAATTCGTTCATAAGGGTACCGAATCCGGGAATAATACTGAAATATTCCTTTGTTTGATTATTGATGATCTTGTAAGTGAATAAATCTCCGAATTTTATTGTTTCGATGTGGAACATAGCAGGATTATTTTTATACGTATTGGAATTTACTCTCCGCCAGCCCTGTGAAATACTGACTCGCAGTAAAGGCTTCGCCTTTATTTCACAGAGCCAGCTGGCGGATCATGAGATCGCCCCGATAGCCATCGGGGCTAAGTTCAATGTTTATGGCTTGATAGTGGCTAATTTCATTATACTTTGCATTTTTAAGGTATATATTCACAGGCAAGTGCAAATGCCTTTTTATATACAGTTAAGTGCCTAAATCCAGTTGCTATTAATTGTATGATCGTTATTTATTTCTTTGCCGACTGCCGACTGTGGACTGCCTACTATTAACTAATTATTTATGAAACCTGAAAATTAAGGTTTTTTTTAATTTGTGAAACTACGCGATAAATTTAAGTTAAAAAATACAATCGGTTTGCAATAAATAGTACTATTTTCCATTTTTTTTGAAAAGTAGAATTATTATGTGGATATTTGCGGCGGAATAAAGACCGGCGGTAACATAACCGGTCGGATTAACCATTAGAATTTTAATGGATTATTCAGGATGTCTTCTAAAGAACATCGGGTTGTTATCACTGGATTGGGTGCTGTAACTCCAATTGGTGTGGGCATTAAAGATTTCTGGGAAGGATTAAAAGCCGGGCGAAACGGAATTGCACAAGTTACCCATTTTGATGTTACGGATTTTCGTTCCAAATTCGCGGGAGAGGTGAAGAATTTTCATCCTGAGAAATGGATCGATGAGAAATCGGCAAACCGTATGGATCGTTTCACCCAGTTTGCAATCGCCGCTTCTGCTATGGCAATCGAAGATTCCGGATTGGAATCATTCTTTTTTGACAGAACCGTGGCAGGTGTCATTATAGGTTCTGGTATTGGCGGTTCACAAACGATTGAAGAAGGGCATTTCACCCTCACCAGGGAGGGTCCCAAGGGTATGAACCCATTTTTTGTATCCAAGCTTCTTATTAATATGGCAGCGTGTTTGGTTTCTATCAAATATGGGTTGAAAGGTCCTCTTTCTGCTCCCTCTGTAGCCTGTTCTACGGGTTCGAACGCCATTGGTGATGCCTTCCGGATTCTTCAGAGAGGGGATGCAGATGTTATGCTTGCAGGAAGTTCTGAGGCATGTGTAACCCCTCTACCCTATGGATGCTTTTGTGCCACACGATCCATGTCACAAAGTAGTTCTGCCGAAAATGCCAGCAGACCCTTTGATAAAAACCGTGACGGTTTTGTGATGGGTGAAGGGGCAGGAATTGTTGTTTTGGAAAAACGGAAGCATGCCCTCAAACGGGGAGCAAGAATCTATGCTGAAATCGTTGGATACGGCAATACGGCTGATGCCTACCACTTTACTGCACCAGAACCCGATGGGGATGGAATGTGCCGGGTTATGCAAGCGGCGCTCAAGGACGCTGGTATGGACCCGAAAGAAATAGGATATATCAATGCTCATGGTACATCCACTGTTTTAAACGATAAATGTGAAAGCAAAGCCATTATGAATGTTTTCGGTGATTTTGCAAAAGTTTTAAAAGTTAGTTCAATTAAATCGATGATTGGTCATTTAATGGCGGCTTCAGGTGCTGTGGAATTCGTGTCGACTGTATTGAGTGTGTCTACGGGTAAAATTCCCCCGACCATCAACTATAAAGAGCCTGATCCCGAATGCCCTCTCGATTACGTTACCAACGGTGTTGAAGCGGTTGATTTGAATGCAGCAATGAGTAATTCCTTTGGTTTCGGTGGTGGAAATGCATGTTTAATAATTAAAAAGAAATAGCAACATATGAAAATTCCAAAACTTAAAATTGGTAGTATTACTGCAGATATACCTATCATCCAGGGAGGTATGGGTGTAAGGGTTTCACTTGCCTCACTATCTTCCGCGGTAGCAAATGAAGGAGGAATCGGCACGATTTCAAGTATTGGTCTTGGAGATGTTGAAGCTTCAAAGAAAGAGTATGAAAGAATATCCCGGGAAGCACTAATAAGCGAGATCCGCAAGGCAAAAAGCATGACAGATGGCCATCTGTCAGTAAATTTCATGGGTGTGCTTAGCAATGCAGATGATTTGATTAAATCTTCGATTGAGGAAGGAATCAAAATGATTGTTTATGGTGCCGGTCTGCCAATGAAACTTCCGGATTTAGCCCGTGACCCCAGTGTAAATCTTGTGCCTATCATCAGTTCGGCACGGGTTGCCGGATTGATCCTGCGTATATGGGATCAACGATATGAAAAAACTGCTGATGGACTGATCCTCGAAGGACCATTAGCGGGCGGACATCTTGGTTTCTCTGAGGAGCAACTGGCACAACCCGAGGCATATTCACTCGAAAAACTTCTGCCTGAAGTTCTGGAAACCATTAAACCTTATGAGGATAAATACGGAAAGAAAATTCCGGTTATTACTGCAGGCGGTATATTTAATGGTAAGGACATTGCACGGATGTTGTTAATGGGTGCATCAGGCGTTCAGATGGGGACACGTTTTGTCTGTACAGAAGAGTGCGATGTGTCCCAGGAATTCAAGCAATCCTATTTGGATTCCAAAGAAGAGGATATTGTTATTATTAAAAGTCCCGTGGGTATGCCTGGCCGGGCGATTCATAATCATTTTTTAAAAGACCTGGAAGTTAAAGGAAAGCTTAAGATTAAATGTCCCTATAGATGTCTATCGGTCTGTAAGGTCGAAAAAGCTCAATATTGCATTGCCCTGGCTCTGGTAAATTCCTATTTTGGTGATGTTGACAACGGTCTCATTTTCGCCGGACAAAATGCATATCGCTGCAATAAAATCGTTACTGTTAAAGAGCTTATCAAAGAACTTCTCTCTGAACTAGAAGCAGAATAAGAAAGATGAGAGATAAAAGTAAAAAGACAAAAGTTTACCCCGTAGGATAAATCAATAAATCCAACGGGGTGAACCCTGTGAAATACGAAGTAATTTTGCAAGCAAAATTATTTCGCGGGGTGAAAAGTGAAAGGATTAGTGAGTTAGTGGGTTAGTAAGTTAGTAAGAATTTCGTATTTCGGATCGCGAACGTTTTGCGCAGCAAAACCTCATGCTTGTCCCGTTTTTTCGGGGAGTGGCATGTGGGTTAGATTGTGGGAACGAGTAATTTTTATTTTTAACCTGTAGACAAATATCAGGACAAGACATACGAAGACCTGATACTGGATGCTGGATACTGCCCGCCCGAATGACTTTGGTCGGGCAGACATCCATACGGGAAAAACCCGTAATCAGTAAACGGTAAAACCTGTCAGAGTCTGTGGGCAGACTTGCAGAGCGGGAGACCTGACAGTGTTTGGGGAAAAGAGCGTGGGGCATGGGTGCATTGAGAGAGGTGTAATTCATATCTAACACCAGAACCAATAATAACAAAAAAGATGGATTATGATTAAAAAGCACCATGACAATCCAATTATAAAACCTTTGCATGTAAAACCATCTTTTGAGGGGTATAAAGTCGTTGGAGCATTTAATCCCGGAGCCACTACATTTGGTGATGAAATTATCTTATTACTGCGCGTGGCTGAAATATGTGAATCGAAAGAAGGGTATGTCCGGACACCTGTTTACCATTTCGAAAATGACAGATCATTTCCTGGAATTATGGAGTTTAGAACGGATGATCCGGATGTTAGCCTGAAAGATACCCGAGGGGTGGTTTATAAAGGAAAAGACTATCTTTCATCAATAAGTCACATCCGGCTTGCAAGAAGTAAAGATGGTGTTCATTTTACTATTGAAGATAAGCCATTCATCTGTCCGGTGGATGAGTCTGAAAAATACGGATGTGAAGATGCACGTATAACTATCATTGATGGAAAATATTATATTAATTTCACCGTAGTATCAGAGGACTCATGGGCAACAAAGCTTGCAACAACCGAAGATTTCAAGAAAACAGACAGAAAGGGAATTATATTCCATCCGGAAAATAAAGATGTAACTATTTTCCCTGAAAAAGTGAACGGGAAATACATAGCCCTTCACAGGCCAAACAATTCAGGTTTTGGAAAGGCATCTATCTGGTACAGTGAATCCCCTGATTTGCTGCATTGGGGAAATCATCAATGCATCATTCGTCCGCGGAATATAAAGTGGGAATCGATTAAAATTGGTGGCGGGGCTCCACCGGTTAAAACTCCGGAGGGTTGGTTGATTATATACCACGGCAAAGGCGATAATTCATTATACTCATTATTCTGTTTGCTTTTGGATCTTAATAATCCTTATAAAGTCGTTCGAAGGGCGGAAAAACCCTTACTGATTCCTACCGAGCTTTTTGAAACAGAAGGTTTTTTTGGTAATGTTGTTTTCTCAAATGGCCTGGTTGAAAAAGATGGTCAAGTTTATATCTATTATGGTGCAGCCGATGAATCCGTAGGACTTGCCATTACCTCTATTGAAAGTCTGTTAAAAAGTTTCTAGTTATTCATTTTGTAAAGCTTGTATAAAGTATGAAAATTGTTTATGATTTTCGAAAATATGATGGTGTTATCGGGGGAGTTGAACAAGGTGTAATTCAGATCGTAAAATATCTGACGAGTATTGGTCAACATGTTATTATTCTATGCAAAATAAATAGAATTGAAGATGTTAATAATATTTTTTCAAAAAATCATAATCTGAAAATAATTCCTCTAAATGTAACTACTCATTCCTTGTCTCTGAAAAATGTGAAGCTAGACTCGACAACTATTCAGGATATCGCTGTGTCTGAAAACGCTGATATTATTCATTTCTTCTATAATATGAGTTTTCCCTTCTTTAGCAAAGTTCCTTCATTACTAACCGTTCATGATGTCATTCCATTTACTTTCAGGGAAGCAATGGGATTCTTCAGTAACAAATTTCTATACAAACCGGGTATCAGAATGGCATGCCGTCTGAATGATATAATTGCTACCGTATCCGATTTTTCAAAGCAGGATATCGTTAATAAGGTTGGTGTTCCGGTTGATAAAATCCGGGTTATACCCAACGGACTGCGTGAGCCTAATCCAGCCGATAAGTCTTTGGAACAAGAACTCAAGATCCGATTTGAATTGGAAGATTCATTTATTCTAAATGTTGGTGGGATACATGAGAGGAAAAATATTATTCGACTTATTCATGCTTATTCAAGATTGGTAAAATTGCATGACTATTCCGGGAAATTGTTAATAACCGGGGCCGTTTCCGGAGCACCTTATCAGAAAAAAATGAAACGTATTTGCGATGCCGCCATATTGGAAACCAGCATGGAGAAAAAGATCGTTTTTACAGGATTTGTTTCAGAGAATGAGTTGGATTCTCTTTTTCGTATGGCGGAATTCTTAATATATCCCTCCCTTTATGAAGGGTTTGGCATTCCCATTTTGGAAGCCATGAAGCTCAGTCTACCAGTAATTACATCCAATGTAACAGCAATGCCCGAAGTGGCTTCTGATGTCGCATATCTGGTTGATCCATATAGTATTGAAGAAATGACAACGGCCATGTTTACTTTATTGCATGATGAAAATCTTCAGAAAGAAATGAAGCAAAATGGAGTAAAGAGAGCTCAATCTTATACCTGGCAAAACGCATCAGAAATGTATCTGAGGCTTTACCAGGAAGTTATTAAGGAAAAAGCTAAAATGGAAAAAGTGAAAGGATTAGTGAGTTAGTGGGTTAGTAAGTTAGTGAGTTAGTAAGAATTTCGTATTTCGGATCGTGAACGTTTTGCGCAGCAAAACCTCACGCCTGTCCCGTTTTTTCGGGGAGTGGCATGTGGGTTATATTGTGGGAACGAGTAATTTTTATTTTTAACCTGTAGACAAATATCAGGACAAGACATACGGAGACCTGGTACTGGATGCTGCCCGCCCGAACGTGCCGTCCGGTACGGGCGGGGATACTGGTAATGTTTTATAAATCAATTAAAAGGAGAGATATATGAAAGTAAAATTGTATTATTATCTTGTCATTTTTGCCGCGTGTATCATCATAGCGAGATGCGATTACAAACTTCCTGATTTTGTCTCTTTTCCAAAGATCGATGCTCATGTTCATATCCGCACTTACGATCCTTCATTTACCGAACAAGCCATCACTGATAATTTTCAATTTTTGACGATTGTTACACGATCATCGGGTCAATCATTTATTGACGAGCAGTTAAAATATGCCACATTTCAGAATAATAAATTCCCAAACACTGTTTATTTCACAACTACATTTTCGATGGAAAAATTCGGCACACCCGGGTGGCAAGACCAGACAATTAATCAGCTGAAGAAAGACTTTGCATCGGGCGCTATAGCTGTTAAAGTCTGGAAAGACATCGGCATGACCTTTCGCGATCAGAATGGCAACTTTATCATGATTGATGATCCCCGATTTGATCCTGTTTTAGATTTTATTGCTTCTGAAGGCAAGAGTCTTGTCGCTCATATTGGTGAACCCAGAAATTGCTGGTTGCCTCTTGATTCGATGACAGTGAATAATGACAGAGAATACTTTCGAGATCATCCTGAATATCACATGTATCTTCATCCGGATTATCCCTCTTATGAAGAACAAATTTTTTCGCGCGATCACATGCTGGAGAAACACCGCAGCCTGAAAGTTATTGGAGCCCATCTTGGAAGTCTTGAGTGGAACGTGGATGAGCTTGCAAAATGCCTGGATAGTTATCCGAATTTTGCTGTGGATATGGCTGCCCGAATATGTCATTTTCAAGTTCAGGATCGTGAAAAAGTCCGCAATTTTATCATCGATTATCAGGACCGTATCTTGTACGGTACGGATTTGGGCGTTCAGGAAAATTCAGATATAGTATCAGTCAGAAAACGATTGCATGATGTATGGTTGGAACATTGGGAATATTTTTCAACTGATGAGGAGATGACATCTGAAAGTGTTAACGGTAAATTCAGGGGGTTAAAGCTGGATAAAAAAGTATTGTTAAAAATATACTATAAAAACGTCAAAAATTGGTACCCGGGATTAGGGGCTGATTGAAATAGCAGACTTGCGGGAACAGGAATTGAATAAGAAACCTGTAAGTATTAAATTCACTATTATAACCAAGAATCGGTTTCTTTTTTTCTTTGAATAATTTGGCATAGTATGATATGGATTTTATGGTTTTATATTATTTCTTTCTTACTTCCACATAAAACGGCATAATAACATCCCCTCCCTGCCTGTACCATGATTCAAACATATATTCTCCTTCAAAAAGGTAAATATCTTTCATCAGAATGGTGTTAACGGTAGTATCAGAATGGGCTAATGTACGCTGTGTCGTTCCCACACGAACCAACATATTTCCTGGTCTGGCTATTTTATTTCTGAAGACAAAAGAAATGTCGTAGTATCCTTCTTTTTTTACCGCAACATCCCAGTAGCCGTATATTTTTTCCTGCGCCCATATCCCTGCTGATCCTTTGGCATCATTCCGGTTGAGGATTACCGGATTTTCGAATGATGTTCCCAATTGTATTAGTTGGGGTTTCAGGTTTGGGCTTTTTATAATTTCTTCATACCACTGATCAAATTCA
>JAUWBB010000101.1 GCA_030605195.1 Bacteroidota bacterium | reverse complement strand
AGAATTTAAGCAATTGGAGTATTTAGAATTCCAGGTTTTTTGGTTTTTTTTGAAATTAAACATACAATCTGAAGTTGCAGGGTCTAAGAGTCTAAGAGTCTGGGAATATAAGAGTAACCTTTCGACCTTTTAGACATTTATTACATTTCTTTCTTTAGGCACTTCTTTCTTTAGTCACTTTAAACTTGATAATCAATGAGAACACTGATCGTTTTGCTCTGTTTTTTCCCCATTTCAATATTAGGACAAGAAAGGGAAAATATTGAAAGCACACTTGAGGTGCTTAATATACTCACAGGTAACAGAGAAATTATTTATAGAGAGAAATGCCACTTCGAAGCTCCGAATTGGTCCGTGGACGGAAAATTTTTCATTGTAAATAGCAATGGGAAGTTATATAAGATATATAGGACAAAAGGGGTAATGGAAGAAATTTTCACTGATTTCGCTCAACAATGTAATAATGATCATGGGATCTCTCCCGACGGAAAGCAGTTAGTGATCAGTCATCACCAGCAAGAACCTAATGCTAATCGCGGATCAAGTACCTCAACCATCTACATTTTACCAATCACAGGGGGAACACCAAGGAAAATCACTGATAAAACACCGTCTTACTGGCACGGATGGTCGCCAGATGGAAAGACACTGGTTTATGTCGGAGAGCGGGAAAGAGAATTTGATATCTATTCTATATCGGTAAATGGGGGAAAGGAAACCCGTTTAACTTATACGGATGGATTAGATGATGGTCCCGAATACTCGCCTGATGGGAAATATATTTATTATAACTCATATCGCTCAGGCCATATGCAAATTTGGAGAATGAATGCAGATGGCAGCAATCCTTTTCAACTAACTCACGATAGATACGCTAATTGGTTTCCTCATCCATCGCCTGATGGGAAGTATATCGTATTCCTGAGTTATATAAACGATCAAAAACAAAGCCATCCTTTCGGGAAAGATGTAAAATTGAGACTTATGGATTTAAATACCCGGGAAATAAGAGATCTGACAAATGTTTTTTTTGGAGGACAAGGCACGATTAATGTTCCCTCATGGTCTCCTGATAGTCAGGAGCTTGCATTTGTGAGTTTTAAACTGTTGTAAAATATAAGGGCTATAAACGAAACTATTAATTTAAAAAGATGAAAAAAATTCTGAAAATTCTGCTTTACCTGTTCCTTGGATTACTTAGCCTGATAGTGATTCTCGTTCTTGTGTACAATCTCTATTTTGGCATTTTAAATTCCAGTGCGAAATCCGGATTAACCGAAAAACCTCAATTAGAGGTAGACGGATTCAGTTTCCGGGACCTGAATAACAACGGCAAGCTGGATGTATACGAAGACTCCCGGCAGCTGGCGGAAAACCGGGTTGAAGATCTGCTGAGTCAAATGACCCTTGAACAAAAGGCAGGACAGATGTGGCACCCGCCAATCGGTGTAGGACAGAACGGGGAAGTGCTCAAAAAACCGGGATTCAAATCGATGAATCCCAGTTCAACATATGATGTATTGATTAAAAAAAAGATTCGTCATTTTAACCTGTTTTTAGTTCCAAAATCCCGTCAACTGGCTGAATGGTATAACGAAATACAAAAAATTGCCGAACAAGACGAATTAGGTATACCGGTGACCATTAGTTCCGATCCGCGGCATGGTATCATTAATTTTATGGGCTCTGATTTCCTGGATAGTGACTTTTCAAAATGGCCAGAACCGATTGGCCTGGCCGCAATCAGGGATTCTATGTTAACAGTAACCTTCGGACAGATCGCTAACAGGGAATATCGCTCAGTGGGTATCCGGACAGCGCTCCATCCCATGGCCGACCTGGCTACCGAACCCCGCTGGGCAAGAATTAACGGCACTTTTGGGGAAGATGCCAATTTATCTGCAAAAATAACAGCCGCCTATATCTACGGGTTTCAGGGTGACACCCTCGGACCTTCGAGTGTGGCTTGTATGGCCAAGCACTGGCCGGGTGGCGGACCGCAAGCTGACGGTGAAGATGCCCACTTCCACTATGGCAGCGACCAGGCCTACCCTGGTAATAATTTCAAATACCATCTGATCCCGTTTGAAGCTGCTTTTCAGGCCGGTACGGCAATGATCATGCCTTATTACGGGGTAGCCGTAGGACAAACCAGCGAAGATGTGGGAATGAGCTTCAATAAAGAGATCATCACAGACCTGCTGAGAAAGCAATATAATTATAATGGTGTTATTTGTACCGACTGGGGGATCGTTGAAGGGTTATCCTTTCTTGGTTTTGAAATCGTGGAAGCGAAAAACTGGGGCGTGCAAAACCTCACCGTGAAGGAAAGAGTCAAAAAAGTGATCGATGCAGGTGTGGACCAGTTTGGTGGCAATGTCAATATTAAAGAACTTATTGAGCTGATTAAGGAAGGACAGATAAGCGAATTCCGGATAGACGAATCGGTTCGCCGACTATTAAAAGCGAAATTTGTAATGGGATTATTCGATAATCCTTATGTTGATCCCGGCATGGCAGAAAAAACTGTTGGTAAAAAAGAATATATGGAGCAGGGTAAACTTGCCCAGCGCAGGTCGATCGTTCTGCTTAAAAACAAGATAAATCCTGACAGTTCGATGGTATTACCGCTCGATCATAGTGTGAAGATTTACGTGGAAAATATCAGCAAATCGGTAGCTGAAAATTACGCGACAGTTGTCGACAGTCTGGATTATGCTGACTTCGCCATTCTCCGCCTGCAGGCCCCATGGGAACCCAGGCATGGCGATTTCGTTGAAAGGTTCTTCCATCAGGGTGATCTTGATTTCAAGGAACCTGAACATAGCCGGATCCTGGCGATTTTGCAGCAAAAACCAACCGTCGTATGCATCTACCTGGACCGGCCGGCAGTAATTCCTGAAATTGCGGATGCTTCCGCCGGTTTGCTGGCCGAATTCGGCGCTCACGACGATGCGGTGCTGGATATTATCTTTGGAAATTTCAATCCCGGGGCAAAATTGCCTTTCGAACTGCCCTCTTCTATGGAAGCTGTCAAAACGCAGTATGAAGATGTGCCCTACGATTCGAAAAATCCGCTTTTCCCCTTCGGGCATGGTTTACGTTATGAAGAGGATGAAACCCAATGCCCCACTACTTTTTAATAAAGATTTGAAAAGGAAGCCCGCGTACTTTGGTGTGTTTTTTTTAGCGTATCATGTCGATGCACATGATTACCTGCTTCGTTGCAGGATTATTTTTAAGGTAAATTGCAGAATAATCTGATTGTCATGAAAAAAGTAACAAAAGGTATAGCGATATTTTTTCTTTGCTATTTTTTTCTTCATTATTCCTTATTTGCCGAGTCGAATGAAAAACTGCGGGTGCTTGTACTCACCGATATTGAGAATGAACCTGACGATGCCGAATCACTTGTAAGGTTTCTCACTTATGTTAATCAATGGGATATCGAAGGAATTATTGCTACAACATCCTATTGGCAAAAAGATAAAGTTGCCGACTGGCGTATTAATGAAATTCTGGAAGGGTATAAAAAAGTACAGCCAAATCTACTTAAACATGAGCCGGGTTATCCTACTTATGAGTTCCTTAAAAGTAAAGTAAAAAAAGGCTTGCCGGAGTACGGGATGAATGGTGTGGGTATGGGAAAAGATAATGAAGGATCCGACTGGATTATTCATGTACTTGAACAGGATGATGATAGGCCAGTCTGGATTCTGGTTTGGGGAGGTGCCAATTGCCTGGCCCAGGCATTGTGGAAAGTAAAAGAAACCCGCTCTCCTGCCGAAGTAAAGAAATTTGTACAAAAACTACGGGTTTACACCATATCAGACCAGGATGATACAGGTCCCTGGATGCGAAAAACCTTTCCTGAACTGTTCTACATTGTGAGCCCCGGATATGAACATGATGGTGCAGGGGGTTATCATTACGCCACATGGGCAGGAATATCAGGCGATATTTTTCACGGACGTTTTCCGGGCGCCAATCGTGAAGTAATCAGCAAAGAATGGCTGAAAAAAAATATTCAGACAGGACATGGACCACTTGGCGCTGAATATCCCGACGTTGCCTACTTGATGGAGGGAGATTCTCCTTCTTTTCTTTATTTGATTTCTAATGGTTTAGCAGATCCTGAACATCCGGATTACGGAAGCTGGGGAGGACGGTACGAATTCTATACTCCGAGGACAAGAAAATGGTTTTTCGAAGCCGAAACTCGTCCATTCTGGTCAGATACTCAGGATGAAGTATATTCCCATATCGACCAGCAGAATTATACCAGCAATCACGCGACTATCTGGCGCTGGCGAGAAGCGTATCAAAATGACTTTGCTGCCCGTATGGACTGGTGTGTAAAAGATTATGATGAAGCCAATCATCCGCCTGCTCCTAAACTGGATCATTCTGAATATTTAACTGTTTATGAAGGAGACAGAGTTGAAATTAGTGCCATAGGATCAACTGACCCTGACCAGGATCAATTATTTTTTGAATGGATGCAATACCGTGAAGTTGGAAGTTATAAGGGGTGGTTGCAGATTAATAATGCAAATAATATTAAGGCAAGCTTTACTGCACCAGGAGTTTCTTATCCTCAAACTGCACATATAATTTTAAAAGTTACTGATAATGGAGAACCATCCTTAACACGGTATGAGAGATTAATAATTGAAATTTTACCAAAACACAATAAGTGATGGTTTAAAATTATTACAAAGAACAAAAATCAATGTTTAAAAGTAGTTGGAAAACCGGAATTGATATTATATGCAGTTTGGGTTTTTGCATTGTGCTATTATTGGGCTGCCAGACCAAAGAGGACAAAACCCACTTGCAGGATCGGATTATTGGTGTAAAAATTTATAACCATCAAGGGGAACTTTCACCATTGTTTAGCCAGTGGAAGGAGCTGGGAATTAACACTGTATTTTCAAGTATTTCAATGTATTCAAGTAAAAGAAGCCTATTTGGGAGATACACTTTTCATCGAAGAGTTTCGAGAATCTCTCATGGAGGCATTAAAACCTCCATCCCATGGCGTTATCTTCTGGGCATGGGAGATGTTGGAGCAATATCCTCAAAAAAAGGATGTAATACAGGCTATTCCAGTAATATCATCTTCTTTATATCCTCAAAATACCCGGTTCGCATTTTATAGAAATATACACCCGCTGGTAAATCGCCGGCGTTAAATTCTATGATATGATAACCGGCAGGTTTTCTTGAATCCAACAGTTCGATGACTTTTTGTCCGTTGATATTGAATAATTCAATTTTTACGCGGGAATCAAAATGCAAATCAAATCCGATTTTTGTAGTTGAGGTAAATGGGTTAGGATAGTTTTGCCGTAGGAGAAATTTTCCAGGGATTAAATCATTTTTTGGCATGAGGTAACCCAGGTTTGCATCAATCCATGCCATCCGTGAATCAATCCACTGCTTCATCATGTAAATTTCATCTGCATACGAATGATCCCCTGCTGATCCCGGCCATCTTTCAAAATTTCTTAACCTTGCTTCGGACAATGAACCAATTAAACTGTCAATGATATGATGCAGGTTCTCCTTTTGCAAAATTCCATTTCTCAATTCATTCCACCTTGTTTGCAACCTGTCCACGAATATTGAATCACGACTTAATTTCTCCCACCAGAACGGAACCTTAAACGAATCCCAGGGATGATGAGAATTGTAATCTACTTGCCAACCCGCTATCAGAAATAGATCTTCCTGGAACCAGGCTTTTCCAAAACTGAGATTAAAATCCCAGATCGGGCCTGCAACAAGCTTTCCGGCTTTGCTGTCACGGTCTTTGTACAAGAAAGCGCTGATTCTATACGCGTCAACATTCTTACAGGCCTCATTTATGAGGAAATGATCCACAAAAGAATCCGGATCAATGTATTTAAAATATCCAATTACCGGATCAGCATAATCAGCCCCCTTCATCACCCATTCAAACTCGTCCATAAAATTCTTAATATAGTCTCTTTGCTCACGAACTATCACGTCTGCTTTTGGATAGTGGTATTGATAGGGGGTGCCCATGGACGACTGCCATATGCCAACGTTTTCGCCACTCACCTTATCAATCTTGATAATATATCCGCCTGTAAGTGTATCGCCGGTTGTATCTGATGGATCCATGCGTAAAATATCCACCCGGTTTTTGTCTCGCTTAATTTTTTCCATCAATACATAAAGGCCACGATAATCACCATTAAGCACAAGCTCACAAAACCGGGTTCGACTGGCATACCTTCCAATATCATTAGATAATTTATACGCCAATACATTTCGAATCAGAGATTGATCATCATAAGGCCCATAAAAAATCCAATCATTCTCGGGAGGCAAGCCAAGAAGGGAGACATTAAGATTGTTACCCAAAGAATCCTGTGTTTCAAAACGATACTGCTTTTTGGGATAGTACAATGTCGCACTTCCTCTCAGCTCGATAGCAATTCTTCCATTATAATCATTAAAAGGATCGGTAATATAATTCCTCTGTCCTTTTCCATTGTCAATAATCCCCATGTCGGCCACAATACGGATTTCATCGACAATTTCCTGTCCATCTGTATCGATCACTATAATAGGCAAATCTGAAGAGGTGAATTCGAGTGATTTAGTTACAGAAATAAATGAAAGCGTTTGAGCGACAGGATGTTCCATGTCCTGAAAGAAAATAAGGGAAAAGCATAGTATAATTAAACGTTTCAAATTATCGGATTTCATTATTCTGTTTCCGGAATCGAACAATAACTTATTCGCACCTCAATGATTCTACAGGATTTTTAGAAGCTGCTTTAATGGATTGGTAACTTACAGTTAATATGGCTATGATCAAGGCAATTACCCCTCCCAACAAAAAGCTGAACACACCAATGTTAATCTTATAAGCAAAGTTTTTCAGCCACCATGATATTATAATGTACGAAACAGGAATTGCTACTATAAATGAAATTGTTATCAGCTTAAGGTACTCTTGAGACAATAATTTTACAATACCATTTGAAGAAGCGCCCAGCGCTTTCCGAATACCTATTTCCTTAGACCGTTGTTCGGCTGTGAAGGTTGCAAGACCAAGTAACCCCAAACAGGCAATAAATATTGCTAAACCGGTAAATACAAAAAAGATTTTGCCAAGCTGTTGCTCTTTTCTGAATTTCGCATTAAAATCATCATCGATAAAAGAATAATCAAAAGGTGTCCCATGTGCAAAAGATTTCCATTTTGTTTCAATTAATTCGATCTTTCTGCTAACATCCCCGGCAGTTAGTTTCACAAGAATATTGTTTCCTTGAGCGCCCAGGAAAATAACCAATGATGTAATTTCTTTCTTTAAAGATTGAAAATTATAATCTTTAACTACGCCGATTACTTCGCGAACATCTTCATCATTTTCTTTCCAGAATGTTTGAAGTTTTTCTCCTACAGGATTATTCCAGCCAATCAATTTTGCTGCAGCTTTATTTATTACCACAGCGCCGGAATCGGAAGTGAATTCACGGGAAAAGAACCTGCCATCTGCCATTGTCAAATTCAATGTCCCCAAGAGGTCTTCGTCAACAAAACAATAATTAAATCCATGATCCTGTTCATCTCCTCCCCTTGGACGGAAAATGTCAGAATATTCTACATCCGGAGGTACCAGATTCGAAATACTGGCGCTTTCTATTTGTGGTAATTTCATTAATTCCTCCTTGAAAGCCTGTTTATTTGTACCCAATGCTTCTACATTCCTGATCACCAGTACATTCTCTTTATCGAAACCAAGATCCTTATTCTGCAGGTGGTTGAGCTGCTTATATATGAGCAGGGTGCAAATTATCAATCCGATCGATAAAGTAAACTGGAAAATGACCAGTGCACTCCTGATACCACTACTTTTTAGTCCGGCTTTTATCTTTCCACGCAATACTTCAACCGGTATAAATGATGTAAGGTAAAATGCAGGATAACTTCCCGCTATAATGCCAACAAAAAGTACCAGTAAAAGCATCCCTGCCAGGTACTGAAAGTTATAAAGTAGTTCGACCGACATCTGTTTGCCGGATAATAAATTAAATTGTGGAAGAACAAGCGATAAAACAATCAGGGCAAGGATCATCGATATTATTGTAAAAAATACAGATTCATTCAAAAACTGTAACATCAGCCGTTTTCGTGTGGCGCCCAATGATTTTCTCACACCAACTTCCTTGGCCCTGCCAGAGAAACGGGCAGTTGACAAATTCATGAAATTTATACAAGCGATAACAATAATAAAAAAAACAATAGCGGTCAGAAGATAGATGGTATTAATATTACCACCCGGTTCCAGATCATTATCGGTAGTAGGAAATAGATGGATATCCAATAACGGTTGAAGGTAAAAACCATATGCACCACCCTGCTCGAAAAATTCTTCAATTGATATCCCCAGGAACTGTTGTACTTGAGGGCCAATATATTTTATAACTAGTTCCGGAAATTTTCCCTGAACGCTCTGCCAATCGGCATTTTCATTTAATTTTATGTAAGTTAATAATGCATTGCTTGCCCAAGCAGTGCTTCGACTGTAATCCCATGATTCCATCGAAAGGATCATGCTGAAATGAAAATGTGAATTACGCGGGGGGTTTTCAGCTATTCCTGTAACGGTACAAGCCCACTCATCTGTGCCTACTAATAATGATTTACCAATTGGCCTGTTGTCGCCACGCCCTGTATATCCAAATAATTTCTTAGCCGCTGATTCCGTTAATACGATGCTATTCGGTTTTTTTAATACTGTTTTCGGGTCACCCTGAATAAGTACAAAGCTGAAAAAATCGAAAAAGTTGGAATCCGCCAACAGCACTTTCTTCTCTGTATAGGCATCTTCTCCATATTTAACAATGATATCTTCCCAAACTGCAATACGGCATCCATCCTCAATTTCAGGGATCTCCCTGATAAAACCGGAAACTACCGGAGCAGATGAATAACAGGAATTAAATTCCTGTCCCGACATCCGTCCTAAAAGATTTACCCTGTATATCAATTCTGAATCGTTATGAAATGCATCGTAATTGAAATCATAAACTATATAAAGTAAAATCAACAAAATTGTTGTTAATCAGAACGTAAGACCCGTGATAT
>JAUWBB010000337.1 GCA_030605195.1 Bacteroidota bacterium | reverse complement strand
ACAGGTATGATCTTATGGTTATAGGCTTTTAGGTACAACCTCAGATTCTGATACTCACCGGGTGACTTGGAGTCACCCGGTGAGTTATTCAAACGGCAAAAATTGTTATAGTCGTTGAGTATATAAAGCCCGGAATTTACCACAATTCCGCAAAGTAAAATAAATGATGCAAAACCTCCCTGGTCGAAATTAAAATCGAAAAGGTAAAAGGTAAGGAACACCCCGATAAAAGAAATGGGGATCATGCCTATGATAGCAAGTGGCTGTACAAACGATTCCAATAAAATGCTGCAAATGAAATAAATAATTACTATCACCAATAAAAGGAGGTAATACTGCTTTTTATTTTCCCGATCCCACCATATACCCCATCCGCGCTCTTTTGCTTTGTAACCCAGAGGCAACATTTCATTCATTGTTTCAATATTTCTGTCCTGCACCATACGGCTTAACGCACCCGGACCTATAAAATCATATGCTACTACAAGTCGGTACTGCTGATTGTACTTATGAATATCATTGCCTGTTTTTCGCTTATCGATACTGCCAAGTGTTGTAAGTTTAAAAGACTTATCTTCTATATGAATTGGCTCGTTGCTCATATCCCACACGTTAAAAACGCCAGCTCTGTTTGCAACCATTGTTACAGATTGAGATTCTTCATTATTAAAAACAGGTGTTAATGACCGGCGATACACCCGGTCGTTCAGAAATGTGTAAAACCCGTAAAGTGTAATATCGTGCAGCCCGAATTGTTCACGGTCAAAATCAATGAAATATTCATTGAGCGAAGTAGATCCCCATCTGTCTGTTCCTGTAATATCTATTTCTTTAATTCTTGGATTTTCAAGCAGTTTTTTACGAAGCAGCTCAGCATATTCGTATAATTGATCATAGTTATAACCGTCAAGGATTATATGACTATTCCTGTATCCGGTATAAAGCTCATTACTAAAACCCCGTCCAACACCGTAAACATGCCAGTCAAGACCCCCTAAATTGATGGCTTTTGAAGTCAATTCTTCTTTCATATAATAAGGGAAAGAACCATCCTCATATTCAGGATTGAAATTTATGGTTATGGAAGAGTTTCTATAACCGGTAATTGATGTCTGGAACATTTCCACTTCATCGAATTTACTGATGTAATTTTCCATTTTCCCGATAGCCTCGTTGAGTTGTTGTACCGTGGATCCTTCGGGCATTTTTCCGCGTACATGGAGTGTTGTTCGTTGCGGGCTGGCATAAAACGATCGCTCAAATACATGCTCGGTAAAAAGTCGCAAGGACCCACCGACTACTTTTTCCATAACTGGACGGGCATTTCCCTGGTACCAGTTGCTTCCGACGGTTTTATTATAAAGCCGCGTAAAAAAATTCTCTTTTTCAATTTTGTCCGGAAGCCAGTGTAATGGTATTCCAAAACCAAAAACAAATAACAAAATATATAACCATTTCAGTTTTTTGCTGAACAGAATAGTGCGCTTATAAAACCGTGTAATCCGGATTACCCTTCTTTTTCTGCGGAAGAAAATCCTGCTTTTTACTTCATTGAGCCGGATTTTATCCATTAAAGCAGGGATAAAGAATAATGCTATCAATAATGAAACGGAAAGATTGACCATAATAACCTGTGCAAAATCCATCAGGTTTATCCGTTGTTTTTCTTCCAGGAAAAAAAGGATACTTAAAGCGCCAATAGTGGTCAGGGTGGCGGCAAGAATCGCGAGAAAGACCTTTTTATTATGCTGATGCCGGATATGGTCGATCATTACAATGCTGTTGTCGATGATAATTCCGAACGAAACGGTAATCCCCGCCAGCGAATAAAGATGTATCTCAAGTTTGAACAGGTAATAGAAAATACAGGCAATGATCAAATTGGCAAACAGACTTACAGAGATAAGAAATAAGTAACGAAACTGCCGGCTGATAAGAAGTACAAATAACAGTAATATTATCATGGAAAAAAGGGTACGCAGGGCAATTTTGCGTATTTCTTTTGAAATATATTTGGTGGTGTCATAAGAAAGCAAAACGGAAAATCCTTCCGGCAGATTTTTCTTTATGTTTTCGATCTCTTTCTTTACATTACGCGCCAGCCGGATGTTATTCATGTTTTTTTCCGGATAAATAACAATGTTTATTGTATTAAGTCCGTTAATCCGGTAATATGAATACGGAAGTTGTTCTTTATAACTGATACTCGCCAGATCGGTCAGGTAAATAATTCGATCACCGGCTTTTTTAACTGGAATTTTATCCCAGGAAAGCTTCCCGGGTTTATCCGTTTGAAGTACTAAACGCATTTTTTTTTCATAGGTTTGACCCGGTAATCTGAACGAACCGACACCGATGATCTCTTTTTGAAAATATGAATTGACTCCATTTGCTATTTCATCAGCCTTAATACCAAGTGTATTAACAAGCTCAACGTCAAAACAAATCTCCCACTCAAAAGGTACGGCACCATATACACTTACTTCATTAATACCTTCCAAAAGCGAAAGTCTGGGAGCGATATTGTTTTCGGCATATTTCTGAATATAATAGGGGCTGGCGCTGGCATTGAGATTATAAGTGAGTACAGGCCTGATATTTTGTCCCCCGGTGCTCATGGATATTAAAGGATAAGATATTTGCTCAGGCAGGTTAGGATAGCACTGGCGGATCAATGTTGCCGTTTCGAACCGGACAGCATCCAGGTTTACATGTTTTTTGAACGACAGGTTTATGGTACCCTGGCCGCGGTACGAAACGGAGTTAACATCCTTTATCCCTTTAATAGAACTGAAAAGGCCTTCCAGTTTAGTTGTTGCCTCCTGCTCAATTACCCTGGCAGAAGCGTTCGGCCAACTGTATGAAACACTTAACGACGGTAACGACCTTGACGGCTCAAGCTGGACATCAATGAATGGAATTACACTGATACCAATCAGCATCAGGGCTATGAAGATGATGATGACTGAAAAGGATGAAACCGGGTTTCTATTTGTTTTAGGTAGATTCATGTAGGTTTAATAGGTTTCTGTTGTTCCTATTGTTTATGTTGTTATTCAAAGACAAGGCCATCGGTCTTGGATTCCTGCCCGACTGACGCCTGTCAGGCGGGATTGTAGTAAGACCGCGATATAAATAAGAATAGAACACGGATGACACGGATAACGCTGATTTTCACGGATTTTAAATATTTACATAATAAACTTCATTTCCTGTCATTCGTAAATTTCTTTTTTTCCTGTGTATATCCGTGTTATCTGTGTCATCCGTGTTCTATATAATTGGTTTTCTGTTCCTTGTTACAGGTTTCAGGTTTCACAGAAACCACGAACTACGAACCCCAGTGAAATATGCTACTTCGTCGCATTTTACCCCGTAGGATAAATCAATAAATCCAACGGGGTGAACGGGGCAGGCCACAAACTAAAAACCCTTTAAGCATCTATTCCATTTAAACCCGTTATAATTCTTTGAAAACAAGATAACAACCGCTTTACCAACAATATATTCTTCAGGTACCAGCCCCCACATCCTGGAATCATTTGAACGATGACGGTTATCTCCCATCATAAAATAATAGTTCTGTTTAAAGGTATATTCATTTACTTCAGTGTTGTTTAGGAAAATTTCTCCGTCTCTTTTTTCCGGTTTGAAATGTTCGAATTTTTCCA
>JAUWBB010000315.1 GCA_030605195.1 Bacteroidota bacterium | reverse complement strand
GGTGCTTTTAATTAGAAAAACTTCTACTTTATAGACAGACACTAAATAAATATATGATGTTTAAATGGAGAAAATGGAACAGGGTAACTCATCGTGATCTGGGATACTTTTTTGTTGGAATGACTATAATATATGGATTGTCCGGCATTGCCCTCAATCATATGAGGGACTGGAACCCAAATTATATCATCCAAACCAAAGAAATAGAGGTTAATGCTCCCCTGTATCAGGATAATATCAATAAAGAGTTCGTGTTGTCAATCCTTAGAAAATTTAACGAACAAAACAACTTTAAAAAGTTCTATTTCCCTGACGAAAGCACACTAAAAATATTTCTCCAAGGCGGATCAATAAGGATTGATTTGGATTCCGGAATGGGGTTGATTGAAAAAATCGGAAGAAGACCGGTATTTTACGAAGTTAATTTCCTGCATTACAATCCGGGTGTTTTATGGACCTGGTTTTCCGATATTTTTTCAGCATCACTGATTATCCTTGCCATAACCGGATTATTTATTATAAGAGGTAAAAACGGTATTACCGGCAGAGGAGCATGGTTGACAGCCACAGGGATTATTATACCACTGGCCTTTCTGATATGGTTGCTATAATTATAGTCTATGTTAAAATTCCAAAAATCAATCCCGATACCCGATAGCTATCGGGTATCGGGAGAAATTAGAGCAATTAGGTCGATTAGAAATTTTCAGCTTCCGAAAATTCGGGAACAGGACTTGAAATTTAAGGTACTATGCTTGATTATTTCTTATTAGTTTTCGGAATTATCTTTATGATCATCGGATTATTGGGTTGCATTCTTCCCATAATCCCCGGTCCGCCTCTCAGTTTTATCGGATTATTGCTGCTTCATTTCACAAAATTTGGTGACTTCACCTTTTCATTCCTGATTATTATGGGATTTGTAGCTCTTGCCGTTACCATTATCGATTACATAGTCCCAGTTTGGGGAACAAAAAAATTCGGAGGGTCAAAGGCAGGAATATGGGGAGCAACCATCGGACTGGTTCTTGGAATTTTCTTTTTCCCACCCATAGGAATTATCCTGGGACCTTTGGCCGGAGCGATCATTGCCGAATCCATTACGGGAAAGGAATTTAATAAATCTTTTATCGCCGGCCTTGGCTCCCTTTTCGGATTCTTAATGGGAGTTATCATTAAACTAATCGCTTCATTTGTGATGACCTATTATTTTATTGTGGAGCTATTTTAGACTGTTCTATTATCAGAATTAGTCGTCCAATTGTCCTTAAGTTGTTATTCGATAGGCATTCAGTAGTAATTCAGTAGTAATTTAATGGTAATTCCAGTGGTAATTCAGTAGTAATTAAATAGTAATTCAATAGTAATTAAGCTGTAATATAGATAGTTATAAGCAATTTTTACTTTTGCCTTTTTACTTGATTGGTCATTCGATTGTCATTCAGTTGTTGGAACTGCTGAACAAATGACACGAAGGCGCAGCCTGAGCGAATGACACGAACGAAGTGAGTATATGACGGCGCAGCCAAATGACAATTGAATGACGTCCGCAGGGCTAATGACTATTGAATGACACGAGGCACGCAGTGCCGAGCTAATTACTATCCCATTGTTGCTACCATCACAGCCTTAATAGTGTGGACCCTGTTTTCTGCCTCGTCGAATACTACAGATAATTCCGATTCAAAGACTTCGTCTGTCACTTCCATGCTCTCAAGTCCGAATTTTTGATAGGTCTCTTCACCTACTTTAGTCTCCCGGTTATGAAATGCCGGTAAACAATGTAAAAATTTCACATTCGGATTACCGGTTAATTCAACAACCTTTGCATTTACCTGGTAGGGTATTAATAATTTTATTCTTTCTTCCCATGTCGCATCCGATTCTCCCATGGAAACCCAAACATCGGTATAAAGAAAATCAACTCCTTTAACTGCTTCTTCAATATTTTTAGTTATGGTAATTTTCGCACCGGATTTTTGGGCAATTTCCAAACATCGTGATACCAGTTCTTTATGCTGTTGACAATCCTCCGGGGCAGCTGCTCTGAAATCCATTCCCATTTTCGCCGCTCCCACCAGCAGTGAATTCCCCATATTGTTACGGGCATCACCCAGATAGCAAAAACTAATTTCCTGAAAAAGTTTGTCCGAATGCTCCATCATGGTCAGAAAATCAGCAAGAACCTGAGTGGGATGAAACTCATCGGTTAATCCATTCCAAACCGGAACTCCTGCATATTTACCAAGCTCTTCAACAATTTTCTGTCCAAAACCACGGTATTCAATCCCGTCATACATCCTTCCCAGAACCCTGGCTGTATCCCTCATCGATTCCTTATACCCGATCTGTGATCCGGTAGGGTCCAGATAAGTAACATGCGAACCCTGGTCGTAAGCAGCTACTTCGAATGCACACCGGGTTCGGGTTGAGGACTTTTCAAAAATAAGAGCAATATTTTTCCCGTTTAATTTTTGTTGCTCAGTACCTGAATATTTTTCGTTTTTGAGATTAACTGACAGATCAAGCAAATAATTAATCTCTTCAGCCGTGAAATCCAATAACTTCAGGAAGTTTCTATTGTGTAAGTTAATAGTCATTGTAATTCGTTATAGGTTATAGGTTATACGTTATACGTTATACGTTATAGGTTATAGGTTATTGTATCTTCATGAAACATATCACCATCAGCCTTATTATCTGATTTATCTTTTATTAAATAATTAATGTAACCATTGAGCAAGCCTAACACTCTTTTTATCAATTCTTTTCCATTAGAATATTCGCTCTTTGTAATGTATTCTTCATCCAACGCAGTGATTAACTGGTCAATAAGCTCATGCAATGAACCTCTGCTATGACAACAAAATAACATTCTACCTGTTAACACACCAATTAGTTAAAAATTATTCAATCCTCATATTCCATCGTGATTTTTGTCCCAAAGGTTTTATCCTCCAGTTTGGTGGCTTCGGTAATAACACTTTTTTCACCGCCATGCTCAATAAATTGCAGACATGCCTTTATTTTAGGCGCCATGCTCCCTTTGGTAAACATACCTTGTTCAAGGTATTTCAGGGTATCTTTATAGTTTAGAAATTCTTTGATTTCCTGATTTGGTTTTTTGTAATTTATATACACGTATGAAACATCGGTAAGGATATAAAATTCATCGGCATGGATATTAATAGCAAGCAAAGCGGATGCCAGGTCTTTATCAATTACCGCTTCAACAGGTGAGATATTAAAATCTTCATCCATACAAACCGGTACTCCTCCTCCACCCGCGGCAATCACTATGTTCCCGTCACGGGCAAGTTTTTCAATAATTTTCGCATTCCTAATAATTACAGGTTTTGGTGAAGGAACCACCCTGCGATATCCACCATGCTCTTTAACTTCCTCTTTAAATATCCAGCCTTTGTTCTTATGCAATGATTCTGCTTGTTCCTTTGAATAAATTCTACCAATACGCTTTTGAGGATCTTTAAAAGCAGGATCATTTTTATCCACTACAACTTGTGTAACCAGGGTTACAACATTCTTTTTGATATTAAACTTATTCAGAATGTTCAGGAACATTCGTTCGATCATATATCCTATTCCTCCCTGAGAATCTGCCACGCAAATATCAACAGGCATCTGTGCTATTCCGTACAGTTCCTCACCGGCATCATTTCTCATTAATATGTTCCCAACCTGAGGTCCGTTTCCATGAGTAATAACCAAATTATAATCCTCTTTTAGCAGAAAAATAAGGTTTTCTAGAGTTTTAGTAGTATTATCTTCCTGCTCTTCAATAGTACCAACCTGATTTCCACGCAATAAAGCATTCCCCCCCAAAGCTATAACAGCTAATTTATTCATAGCCAATTTTTTGTCTGGAATTTATCCCGGTCTGCAAAACTATAAATTTTTTTGTTTATTATTTCAGACACCGTCAGGTCTTTTCGAGTAATAAAACGACTCGGAGAGTCGTTCTACAATC
>JAUWBB010000298.1 GCA_030605195.1 Bacteroidota bacterium | reverse complement strand
AATTGTCCGGAGGGAGAAATCTGGCAAAAGGAAAAATATGCTGTCTGCCGGATAATTGTGGGTGGAAGTGAGCTGTGTTCCGGAAGCCTGGTGAATAATACAAAAAACGATACGGTGCCTTATTTTCTCACGGCTTTTCATTGCATTGAGAATAATGAGCAAGCACAAGTCACAATCTTCTTTTTCGATTACGAGAGCCCGTATTGTGATGGACCAGATGGTTCAGTGTTAAAAACCCTGTCCGGAGCAACACTCAAAGCTACATCTGATGAAAATTTAGACTTTAGCCTGGTTGAACTCAGTAAAATACCACCTTTCTTGTATAAACCATACTATGCCGGTTGGAACAATAGCCTGGTTGCACCGGAAAATACCGTAACCATTCATCATCCCTCAGGTGATGTAAAGAAAATTACGATTGATAATGATTCACCTCTTACAGCAACCTATGATATCTATGATGATGACGCATTTTGGCGCATTGAAAAATGGGAAACGGGTACTACCGAGGCAGGGTCTTCCGGCTGTCCTTTATTCGATAATAATCACCGGCTGATAGGCTTGCTAAATGGGGGAGATGCGAGCTGCGGCTCCTCAATTAATGATTACTTTGTGAAATTCGGACGCCTGTGGGATGACTATCCTGGTTCGCTAAACCAGTTAAAATATTGGCTTGATCCGCTATCCGGAACCGGTGCTACCATGAAGGGTCTTGATCCCTACGGTGCTGCGAAGGAAACATGCGATACATTTATTAATTATGCAGACAGTGAAAACCTGGTTTTATACCCATATGGAAATGAGAATGAAGGATTTTGGACAGGCCATAACCTGGGTTATTATACGCAGTATGCTGAAGGTGTTGATAATTCCGAACAACGAAATTTAACAGGGGTATATCTGAATGTTGCCAAAGCTGAAAACTCAATCGCTTCTGATAAAGTGACCATAAAAGTATGGGATGGTTTATCACAACCGGACAGTATTATTTATTCCGAAAACCTGTTTATAAAAGATTTCAGGGATTCTGCTGTACATTACGTGGAGTTCGATTACCTAATTGTGGTTTCAGGAAATTTCTGGGTCGGATATGAAATCTATTACGATTCTCCTACCGGACCATTAACGGATCAGTTTGCTGTTTATCAGGTGGAAGACAGAGGCTCCGGAGGTCTGAATACAGCATTTGCTTTTAAAAATGATCAATGGTATCCTTTCAGTTCTCTATTCCCGTTAAACCTTAAAACATCATTGGGTATATCTGTTGTGATGTGCGGAGAAATTCCCAGCTTAAGTTCAACAGAAACATTGGCAGAAAAATCAATAAACGGTTTCGTTATTTTTCCTAATCCGGCTAAAGATATGGTGACCATTAAAATGATAAATAAAAAAAATACAACTGTTTGGCTCCAAATGTTTGATATAACAGGCAAGCTTCTTATTGCATCTGAATATACCGACCGGCCGGGACATATCCGTCTTGATCTGTCGGACTTTCCAAATGGAATCTATATAATTAGACTGAACATCAACCATTCGGTCGTTACCAGGAAATTTACAATTGTAAGATGATTGGAATACTGGATGATTGGAATAATGGAAGACTGGAAGATTGGAATAATGGAATAATGGAAGATTGGAATAATGATAATATGGAAAATGATATAATTATTTAATTAGCTATATATAAGGACATAGTTTCATAAGTAATTAGTCTACAGTCGGCCCGCCTTATCGGGGCGATCTCATGAACGAAGTGAGTAAATTCTGATACATATAACTTAACCCGTAATTCGTAACCAGCAACTTGAATCATATAGATTATTGACAATGCTATTTATTATTAAATCTGAATTTACAAAAACCATATTAACCATACTTATCCCTTTATTATTTTTAAGTTTTGTACTTCCGGGATGCAAACAGGAACAGGGTTATACCGAAATCTCAAAACCTTCAGAAGAAAACGAAACTTCATATCAGATAAACTCAGAATTTGCTGAAGGGTTTAAAATAGACTATTATTCCGGTTACAAAAAAATTACGGTTTATAATCCATGGCAGGGAGCCGATGATATGAATTACGAGTACCTGCTCGTCAGGAAAGGAGAAAAAATACCCGGCGGTTTTTCTAACCATTCGGTTATTGAAATCCCGGTTGAAAGGGTGATTTGTTTATCAACCACTCATGTTGCTATGATCGATTTGCTTGAAAAGACCCACACAATATTCGGCATCTCAGGAAAAGAGTTAATTAATAATCCAAACATAAGAAAAAGGATTATTAATGGAGAGGTGATGGATGTGGGATATGACCAGAACCTGAACTATGAAAATATCATTAGTCTGAAGCCGGATATTGTTATGACCTATGGAATCAATGCTGAAATTGCCGGGTTTATTTTAAAACTAAAAGAGCTGGGAATAAATGTAGTAATTAATGCCGAATACCTTGAAAAAACTCCCCTGGCAAAGTTGGAATGGATCAAGTTTATTGGAGCCTTTTATGGAATAGAACAGGAAGCCGGTGATATTTTTGATACAATTGTAGCTGAATATGATTCAATAAAAAATATAGCCTTTAAGTTAGAGAGGAAACCAAAAGTGATGATTGGATTGCCCTGGAAAGATACCTGGTATATTCCGGGAGGAAAATCATTTGCTGCCCGGTTTATTAAAGATGCAGGCGGAGAGTATATATGGGGAAAGCTTGATTCTAAAATAGCCCGGCCCATGGGTTTTGAAACGATTTACAATAAAGCAAAGGATGCAGATATATGGATTAACCCGGGAGATATTGACAACCTGGAAGCCATACTTACTGTTGATGCAAGATTGAAACATTTTAAGCCCATAAAAAACAGGAAGGTTTTTAATAACAATGCCATAATGAATAAAACCGGAGGCAACGATTACTGGGAATCAGGGATAACGCATCCTCAAATAATTCTTAAGGACCTTGTCAGGATTTTTCATCCGGAGGTGTTACCGGATCACGAATTGGTTTATTATAAGAATATTTTTAATCAGTTGAATTAGATAAATCGAACTTTTGATAAAAATAGATACAATTCAATAGGTGATCAATCAACAAACCATAACAAACCCTGTTTCAACAAAAAGATCATATCTTTTAATAGGATTTTTGTTCCTGTTACTGATTATTCTTTTTTTTCTGGACCTATTTCTGGGATCGGTCAATATCCCGTTTCGCGATATAATACATGTACTTTTTAACCCTTCTACAGCAAGGGAGGAATGGGTCACTATTATTCTTGAATTCAGGCTGCCCAAAGCTCTTACCGCTTTGTTGGCTGGAATTGCTCTTTCTATAAGTGGATTACAAATGCAAACTGTTTTCAGGAATCCATTGGCAGGTCCTTATGTGCTTGGAATCAGTGCAGGTGCGAGCTTAGGGGTTGCCATTCTCGTGTTGGGCTTTTCCTCGTTCTTTGCATTGGGAAATTTGCAAAACCTTGGTAACTGGGCCATTGTTATAGCTGCATGTTTAGGCTCAGCTCTGATTCTGTTATTGATTCTGGCCGTTTCATTCCGGGTGAGTGATATAATGACAATTCTTATTCTGGGTATTATGTTTGGCAGCGCTACCACTGCCCTGGTTGGTATTCTTCAATATTTCAGTACCGAAACCATGTTAAAGGCTTTTATCATTTGGACAATGGGAAGTTTGGGAAGTGTTTCTAAAATGCAATTGAATATCTTGCTGTTTTGCGTGATCTTTGGAGCTCTGATGGCATTCCTTTCTTCAAAAATGCTGAATGCCTTATTATTGGGCGAAAGTTATGCAAAAAGCATGGGACTGAATATTAAACTATCGAGGATTATTGTTTTTGCCGGCACCAGCATCCTTGCAGGAAGTGTTACTGCTTTTTGCGGACCGATCGGATTCATCGGTATTGCCGTTCCCCATATAGCACGCATGACCTTTAAAACATCCAATCATTTGTATTTATTTACAGGAACTGTTATCATCGGGGCGTCGTTGTTGTTGATCAGTGATGTGATATCTCAATTACCGGGATATGAGAAAATATTACCAATTAATTCGGTTACGGCTCTTTTGGGAATCCCTGTTGTAATCTGGATAATTATCAGAAAAAGAAAAGGAGCTTCGTTTATGTAATCAAAGTTCATCAATTATCTATTTTAAATCCGTGTCATCCGTGTTCTATTCTTATTTACTAAAGTTTCGCAGTTACATAAAGTGTTGAAAAACAATAAAATAAGTTAATAAAAAGCAGCATGATAATTAGGTTAATATACTGATTTTGTGTATATTAACAGTTTATCCAAACACAAATCATCATGCTGCAAA
>JAUWBB010000386.1 GCA_030605195.1 Bacteroidota bacterium | reverse complement strand
GTCTTTCCGGGTAACGGCAGCATATAGTCCTTCCATAGGATCAAGCGGTTCGACTGAATAATCGGTTCCAAAAGCAATCTTTGCACCGGCATCCATCAGACTTCTCCAGGCATAAGCATATTTGCTTCTCTCTTTTCCGATTCGTTTTTCACAGAACCGTTTATCGGTAATACAATGCGTGGGTTGCATGGATGCTATTACACCAAGTTCAGCAAACCGGGGGATATCCTTTTCAATAAGTATCTGAGCATGTTCGCTCCGGTGACGGCTATCACGCTTTCCATTAACCTCAATAGCTTTCTCATATGCATTCAATATCCATGTGTTTGCTTTAGGCCCAATGGCATGTATTCCAATCTGGAAACCCATTGAATCACAGAGTAAAACTTTATGTTCAAGCTCTTCATATGGCATTTGAGGTAATCCGGTTTTATCAGGCTCATCTACAAAAGGTTCATAAACCATCATAGTAGCAGAACCAAGTGTGCCATCCATAAATCCTTTGATATAGCCAAACCTGATCCAATTTCCTTTCCCGGGATATTTTAATCGCAATTCATCGTATTTCTTCAATTGTTCTAACTTGTCAGTTAATCTTCCTGCAACATCGATACGGACCGTCAGTTTTCCTTCGTCCATAAATTGTTGAAACAGGTTTGCATCTCCACCCCCGGGATATTGTATACTGGTAACTCCCAGTCGTGCTGCCATATCCAATGCAGCCTGCCAACCTTTCAAAAGTATTTCTTTTTGCTCCTCCGGTGTTCTTTCTATTTTAATGGCTCCTGTTTTGATCAATCCCTTAGCCGACTCTTTCAGAATACCGGTTGGTTCACCGGTTACAGGGTCTTTCCGTATCTCCCCTCCAAACGGATCAGGTGTGTTTTTTGTTATTCCGGAAGCTTTTAGTACATAACTGTTTACCAGGACTGAATGGCCATCGGCGCGGCTTAGCATTACAGGATTATCGGGTGCAACCGGATCAATGAGTTCTTTTGTTGGCCATTGTCTATTGTAAAACATTTCATGTTCCCAGTGTCCGCCCCTGATCAGTTCGCCGGGTTGAACCTGTGCCACTCTCTCTTTTACCTTCTCAGTGATGATCTTCGGGTCAGTAATATACCGTAATTCAATATAATCCGGGTTAACCGGACCATAATGAGCATGGGCATCATTAAATCCCGGTATAACAAGTCTCCCTTGTGCATCGATCACCTGGGTTGAATCTTTTTTAATGTATTTTTCGATTGACTTATCGGACCCGACTGCAATAATCATTTCCCCTTTGATGGCTATTGCTTCCGCCCGCGGATTATTCTTATCTATTGTAACAATGTTGGCGTTTTTAATTACCAGATCCGCGGCTTCTCCTTTTTGTGATTCTCCACAATGGGTAAACATGAAAAATAAGAATAAAATAAAATTGATAACAAGCAGGTTTAGTTTTGTTTTCATTATAATTGAATAGGTATAGGCGTTCACGTATCGGAATTTACTCACTTCGTTCATGAGATAGCCATCGGGGCTAAGTTCAATGTTTTGATGTTTACAAACAATTAGAAATTAAAAATTAAAAATTAAAAAAAATGTTATTTAGCCTGACGTATTCATAGAATTTATGAATTTTTCAGGTTAGATGTTTTGCTTGAAATTGATCCTAAAATCTTTTTAAGCTCACTTGATTCATTAACCAAATATTTTTCTGTTTCTTTATCTCCAATGTCAAGAGCTTTAAATATTATATGATGTCAGGTGTTTCCACCTGACATTGAATACTGGAGTAATTAAAATTTTTCCATATCATTAACTGTCGGATGGAAACATCCGACAGCATAGTAAACGATGAATCATTTTTAGACCGACCTTATTATTTATCATTTGATATTCGAAATTTTGCCGAAGGCATCTCTTTGGGAGGAAGAAATTTATTTCTGAAAATTATTTTCTTACCGCGACTATCAATCCGTCAGCTGACGGAAACTACACAACAATCATACCAATTTACAAAATTAGATTTAATTATTGAATTTGTGCGCTCTAAACGCCTATACCTATAACGTTATTTAACAGTGGTATATAAAACCCTATTCAAACAGTCCATCATCCCTAACCAGAAGGAGAATAGCGGAATGGGAAACAATTACGTATTTTTCCTTATTGAATTCAATTTCATATGCACTGTTTTGAAGATAAACAGCCATATCTCCTTCCTTGGGCTGAAGAGGAACATATTTTAATTCATCGCTTTTATCTTTCCATGGTTCATCGCTATCAGTTATTGCAGGGATGGGGTATCCGGGGCCAACCTTCAAAACATAACCTGATTGAATTTTTTCCTTTTCCTGCACTCCAGGTGGTAAATACAATCCTGATTTTGTTTTTTGCTGCGGTAACTTGGGTTTTATTAATACACGGTCTCCCACCACGATAAACTTTCTCAGATCTTTCTCATCAATAATTAAAGACATAATGCTTGTATAAGAACATAGTTTCACAAATTTACCCTGTGCAATATTGCTGTGCAATAAATCTTCGATTTATTTAACAGGGTGAATTAAAAAACACCTTAATTTTCAGGTTTCATAAATAATTAGGGTTCATCCGGATAATGCATAGGTTTGTGATATTATAATATTATGAATACCTCTATAAGTCAAATTCAACTATGAAGGTTACACCAAGCTGATTTATATACCTGAATTGCCCGTAGGGCATTCATTTTTGTAGAAGA
>JAUWBB010000349.1 GCA_030605195.1 Bacteroidota bacterium | reverse complement strand
AAAGGTTTTAGGATTTTACGAAATTATTATTTGAAATGACATATAAAGATTTCATTTATATATATAAAAAGATAAAAATTAAAAAAACATAATAATTAATCACTAGTGTCCGATTAAATTAATATAGCGTTCTTTGAAATCCTTTATATATCTGACTTGTATAGCTTTTTAGATACGTGACGATTTGAATTGAAAAATTGGATTTCTACAAAAAGCATGCATAATTTTCATATAGATTGAATGTTAATTTGCCCTGAAAGGGCAAAAGCAGTAACACAGGGCAACGCCCTGTGTTACAATGGAATGCGAAATCAAAAGCCCTGAAAGGGCGCAAGCCTGATATAATACAATAGCATATTATTAGTTTTTTGCTTTCGCCCATTCAGGGCTAACTTGTATTATTCACTATATACATAGGGCGTTGCCCTATGTTATTGCTGATGCCCCTTTGGGGCTATGACGTAAAATTACTATTGCTTTGCAAAAGTCTAAATGCCGGATATTTTTGTTTGATTACTATTGTTAGTTATAAATTGAAAGTTGAATGCACAATCTACGAAATATTGCAAATTTTGAATATATCTCTACTCGACAAAACGCCTCTAAATAAGCTATTTACAAATCAGAAATACAAAGATGTCAAAGAACTATATTGTAAACAACTGAAAATCAGTTGGTATTAATCGGACACTAATGAAAACTTATTATTAATCAACGAATAATTTTGAATTCCGATACGTAATTATGTTTGCTTTATTAAGAAAAGAAATCAATAGTTTTTTCAGTACAATTGTCGGATACATTGTTATTATGGTTTTTTTGACAGCCAATAGTCTTTTTTTATGGATTTTTCCAGGCGAGCTTAATGTTCTTGAAAGCGGATACGCTACCATCGATACCCTGTTTATAATTGCTCCCTGGGTATTTTTATTTTTGGTACCGGCTGTAACCATGCGGATGTTCTCAGAAGAAAGAAAAACGGGTACCATCGAATTATTGCTAACCCGTCCCTTAAGCGATCTGCAAATAATATCAGCCAAATTCCTGGCAGGGCTGATATTGGTTTTGTTTTTGCTATTACCATGCCTGGTTTATTTCATATCTGTTTATCTACTGGGAAATCCGGCAGGAAACATTGACACGGGAGGGACATGGGGGTCATTTATCGGTTTATTCTTTTTGGCCGGCATATATGTTTCGATTGGAATCTTCGCTTCGTCAATGACCGATAACCAGATCATAGCTTTTATTCTTTCTTTAATATTATGTTTCCTCTTTTTTATCGGTTTTGAATCCTTAAGCTCAATACCGATA
Organism: Bacteroidota bacterium; assembly: GCA_030605195.1. GTDB lineage: Bacteria > Bacteroidota > Bacteroidia > Bacteroidales > VadinHA17 > CAZEWS01. The sequence goes on along the minus strand of JAUWBB010000349.1, from coordinate 2,082 downwards.
TTTCAATCCATCGATCATGTTATTATGAATCTGGGAATAAATGAACATTACAAATCAATGAGCCGTGGTGTTATCGATACCCGTGATATGGTCTATTTTACGGTTGTCGTGGTGTTGTTTTTGGTTTTTACAAAAATGTCCTTGCAAAGCAGAAGGTGGTAGGAATTATTTAAACATAGAAAACCTCCGTCTTTAATGTAAGGTAATATTCTTTTGGCTATGTCATTTGGATTTTAAAATGTTACAGGTTACAAGTTACAAGTTGCAGGTTGCGTGAGGTTTATACCTGTGACTGGTAACAAGGACAGGAGAGGGTTGCTGTGAGGGCTTCGCCCTCCGGCTTGTGACAAATCCCTTTCTTTGAAGGCGGTGATTGATTGATTACAATTAAAAACATAGAACATTGAAGAGGAAAGACTTGAAGATAAAAAATTTGGTGCAATTTTCCCTGGCCATTCTTATTCTCGGTTTGATTATTTACTTATCTTCTGTTCTGTATTTCAGGATTGATTTGACCTCAGAGAAAAGGTACACATTGACGAATGCCACCCGGAATATTCTTCGAAATCTTGAACAGGAAGCGTTTATTCAGGTATACCTTGAGGGTGAAATGCCGATCGGGTTTAAAAATATGAGAAGGGCTACAAAAGAATTGCTGGATGAATTTCGCATATATTCCGGAAAGAAAGTGATATATGAGTTTATTAATCCTGCTGAAAGTCCTGATCAAAAAGTACGTAATGAGGTATTCAGAGAGTTGGACAGTAAAGGATTAAAAGCAACCAATGCACTGTTTAGTGATAAGGAAGGAGGAAGATCCCAGAAGATCATTTTCCCGGGAGCCATTGTTAATTACAACGGTATGGAAATGGCAGTTAATCTGCTTAAAAATAATCCTTTTTTAACTCACTCTCAAAATCTGCATAATTCAATCGAAGGACTGGAATATGAGTTTATTCATGTTATTAAAAACATTAGTTCAGATACCATATACAAAGTGGCCTTTATTGAGGGACATGGTGAACTGGATGAATACCAGGTGGGTGATATAACCATGGAATTAGCCAGGTTTTACCACGTTGACAGGGGTATAATAGGTGGTAAGCCGGGAATTTTAGACGATTATGCTGCTGTGATCGTTGCGAAACCACAAGAGGCTTTTTCTGAAGCGGATAAATTTGTGATCGATCAGTATATTATGAATGGTGGCGGTGTATTATGGTTAATTGATGCTGTACGGGTGGACTGGGATAGTTTGGAACAAACCGGGGTAACGGTTGGGTTGATAGAACAAATAAATCTCGATGACCAATTGTTTAAATACGGGGTAAGGATCAATCCGAATCTGATTCAAGATATTAATTGTGCAATTATACCCATAAATACAGCATTTGTTGGCCAACAACCTAAATATGTGCCGGCGCCGTGGCTGTATTTTCCTTTGCTTTTCCCACTTGAAAACCACCCTGTCACGAAAAATCTTAACCTGATCAGATCGGAGTTTGTTAATGTGATAGATACGGTAGGAGGAGAGGGGAGGATAAAGAAAAAGATACTGTTGCGATCGTCAAAAGATACCAGGGTGGTTAATGTGCCCATTTTTATTCGATTGGAAGATATAAAAGATCCGCCTGCGGAAAGAGAGTTTAATAAACCCTTTCAGTCCGCGGCTGTACTTTTGGAAGGAGAATTTGAATCCGTTTTTAAAAACAGAATGATTTCCCAATACATCAAAAACCAGGATGTTGATTTCAGGGATCATAGTATCCCAAACCGAATGATAATCGTCGCGGATGGCGATATGATCAGAAATGAGGTTAGTGTGAGGGCTGACAGGATTATTCCGTTGACCCTTGGGCAAGACCGGTATACACAACAGACATACGGTAATAAAGAATTTATTTTAAACGCTGTACATTATTTGGCAGAGGAAACAAGTCTTGTTGAGATCCGCTCCCGCACATTGACTTTACGGTTACTCGATAAAACAAAAATTATTAACGAGAAATTTAAATGGCAACTCATTAATACGGTTTTACCGGTATTAATCCTGGTTTTATTCGGCCTCGTGAACTGGTATTT
>JAUWBB010000140.1 GCA_030605195.1 Bacteroidota bacterium | reverse complement strand
TAGCCTTGAAGATGCAGACTCAAAGGTAATTATTGATACCTTCATGCTTGTAAGTGACGTTCGTCTTGAGATGAAATTTGATAAAGGGTTACTCCAGGCCTTAATGGCATATTCTGATAAAGGCGAGATAGTTGATCTTACCGGGAAAGTAGACAAGGACAGTGTTCAGGATTGGATTCCTCCAGGTGGAAATTGGAAGCTATATGCTGTATCCCAGCGCTTTTCCGGACGAGATGTAAAACGCGCTGCACCTGGCGGAGAGGGATACGCAGTGAATCCTTATTCCAAACGAGCGTTATTAAATTATCTTTCGGTGTTTGATGAAGCTTTTGCTGTTTATCATGGCGGTAAGGTGCGGGCTAATTATCATGACTCATTCGAATATGGAGGTAATTGGACAGACGACCTTTTTGATGAATTCCAATCACGCAGAGGTTATGATTTACGAAGGCACTTGTCCGCTTTTCTGGGCAAGGGAGATGACGATATGGTGGCCCGTATTAAATCTGATTATCGCGAGACTATATCCGACCTGTTGCTTGAAAATTTCATCGTGCCCTGGGTAAATTGGGTTCATGAAAAGGGTAGCATTACCCGCAACCAGGCGCATGGTTCTCCGGGTAATATACTTGATCTTTACGCTGCTGCCGACATCCCGGAAACAGAAATTTTCGGACCGAGCGGTTTTAATATCCCGGGCTTGCGCATGGATCCCGATTTCGACACGGAACCGCCGGATCTACTCATGCTAAAATTTTCTTCATCTGCCGCTCACGTGGCAGGAAAAAAACTTGTTTCCTCAGAGAGCTGCACCTGGCTTGGTGAACACTTTAAAGTTTCCTTTTCCCAGGTAAAACCCGAAATAGACCAACTGTTGATTGCCGGTGTCAATCATGTATTCTATCATGGTATGGCTTATTCACCTATTGGGGAAACATGGCCCGGCTGGTTGTTTTATGCATCCACTAATTTTGCTCCTTCCAATAGTTTCTGGAGGCATTTCCCTGTACATAATGCCTATATCGCAAGGTGTCAATCAGTTCTGCAATCCGGAAAACCTGCCAATGATATTTTACTTTATTTTCCTGTTTATGACGTCTGGCACAATACTGAAGGAATGGAATCGAGGCTTCAGGTTCATAATATCAGCAAATGGCTCTATAGTACACCATTCTATAATGTCGCCAAAACAATGTGGGACCGGGGATTTACTTTTGATTACATCTCAGATCGCCTGATTTCGGATGTGAGAGTTGCAAAAAATAACCTGTTAACGGGTGATAATGAATATCGTACCGTGATTGTTCCTGATTGCAATTTAATGCCTGTTAAAACGCTGGAAAATCTAATGAACCTGGCTAAAGCAGGAGCCACAATTATAGTACAGGGAAATCTTCCGCGTGATGTCCCGGGTTTTGGTGATCTGGAAATACGGCGCGAACAATTCAAGAAGATGATGGCTGAATTGAAGCCGGTTGATTCTGATTTTTCCGGCATCAGTCAGGCAGATTTTGGTAAGGGCCGTTTCTTGATAGGAGGGAATATTGAAGAATTGCTTGCTGTGGCTAATGTATCCCGCGAACCGGTTGCCGATGCCGGGATCAGCTTTATACGTCGTACTCATGAGAGAGGATATTATTACTTTCTGACTAATCTGGGCAAACGGATACTCGACGGTTGGGTTACTCTCGGGGTAAAGGCAAAATCAGCTCAACTATTTGATCCGCGATCTTCCCGCCGTGGAATAGCTGACTTGCAGGAGGGTGAAGCAGGTGCGGTACAGGTCTGGCTCCAGTTGCAACCTGGTGAATCGTGTATCCTGCAAACGTTTTCAACTAAAAAGATTAACGGACCCAAATGGAAATACATGCATGTAAGCGGAGAACCTTATGAAATAAAAGGTGAATGGAGCATTGATTTTATCGAAGGTCATCCGAAGTTGCCGCCTGGTGTTAAAACAGAACATTTGACGTCCTGGACCGTGTTCGGTCATTCGGCAACAAAGAATTTTTCAGGAACGGCAAAATATTCAATTACTTTCGACAAACCTGAACAGAAGGCTGACGATTGGCTGCTTGACCTTGGCAGGGTTTGCGAGAGCGCATCTATAAAAGTTAACGGACAGCTAATAGGCGTTTTATGGAGTTTCCCGTTTCGGATTGATATTGGAGATGATCTTCGTGATGGAAAGAATACGCTCGAAATAGAAGTAACAAATCTTTCGGCGAACCGAATAGCTGATGTTGACCGCGGAAAGGTGCCATGGAAAAAATTTTATAACATAAACTTTGTTGATATAAAATACCGCCCCTTTGATGCCTTCGGTTGGAAGCCGATGGATTCAGGATTAATGGGTCCGGTAAACCTGATTCCGTGCAATTAAAAAAAACCTTAATTTTCAGATTTCATAAATAATTAGTTAATAGTCGGCCCGCCCGTACCGAACGGTACGTTCGGGCGGGCAGTCCACAGTCGGCAAAGATCTGTTTGTTCAAATATTGGTGAAGGATATCGTAAACGTCTGTATGAAGCCCATTTCGTAAGCAAGATTTCTGATTCAGATATGGAAAACACAGAAACCCAGGTTTGACTTGATTTTGCACTTGCTTGTGATTATATACCTTCAAAATGCAAAGTATAATGAAATTAGCCATTATCAAGCCATAAACATTGAACTTAGCCCCGATGGCTATTGGGGCGATCTCATGATCCGCCGGCTGGCCCTGTAAAATAAAGGCGAAGCCTTTACTGCAGAGCAGTATTTCACAGGGCTGGCGGAGAGTAAATTCCAATACATACATTTAGGCAAGGTTATAAATGACCAGAAAAGAAACAATGACTGCAAGAGAACGTATTCTGAAAGCTATTAATCATGAAATTCCTGATCGTGTCCCCATAGATCTTGGTGGTTTTCAAACGGGGATACACAAAAATGCGTACGATGAATTACTTATTTATCTGGGCATAAACGACGAAATAACAATACTCGATCCTGTACAACAGCTTGCTAAACCATGCGAAGAAGTTTTGCAACGATTCAGGGTTGACACTCGCTATATTTGTACGCATGCGCCTGATAGTTTCAAAGGCGGTATTGAACAAAATACCCGCGATGGTAAACTATGGCATGATCTTAAGGATGAATTTGGTGTCGTCTGGTCCATGCCTGATGATCAAAAACTTTTCATGGACATTTCATATCATCCTCTTGCAGACGCTTCAATTGAAGATCTTCATGATTATCCCTGGCCAAAACGTAACGACCCGACACGGTTTACAGGAGTTCGTGAGGAAACTCTTGAATTGCGGAAGAATACGCCATATGCTATATCAACTGGCATAACCGGAGTCGTTTACGAAATCTGTTGGTATATGCGAGGCCTGGAACAATGGTTTATGGATATGATTGAAAACCCATCTTTCTGCGAGGCTCTGCTCGATCAAATATTGAAGTTCTGGATGGATTATTTTTATGAGTTTTTACCTGAAGTGGAGGATCTTATTGACGCCCAGCATGTTTTGCCTTTTGCTGAACCGGACGAAATTATTGAGCAAGTGAAAAGAAACCTTGAAATTTTTAAACCAGACGGTGGATACGTCTTTAATAACGTTCATAATATACAACCTGGTGTTCCTCCGGAAAATATTGTGTCTTTATTTGATGCTGGTTATGAATTTGGATTTTATGATTAAACGATTTGGTTCAACTGATTAGTAATGTTAATTTTTATTTCTTGAGTCAAGATAAGTTTTAAGATATTCCTGTGATAATTCATCTGAATCCCCGTATTTCTCTCTGAGTTCTTTTAATTTCAGGTGTAACTTATCTTTGACCCCGGCATATTCAGGATCGTTATAAACGTTATTCATTTCGTCCGGATCTTTTTCCAGGTCATATAATTCCCATTCATCAATATCATAATAAAAATGGATAAGCTTATACCTGACGGTCCGCACACCATAATGCCTCTTAACCATATGCACAGACGGGTATTCATAATAATGGTAATAAATAGCGTCACGCCAGTTTTTATTTTCACCATTAACCACCTCACGGAAAGAAACCCCTTGTATTTCATCTGGTATTTCAACCCCGGCGTAGTCGAGGAAAGCAGGTGCGAAATCAAGATTCAAAATCATTTCATCGATAACGATACCAGGACTAATTTCTTTTGGATAACGTATCAGTAATGGCATTCGTAATGACTGTTCGTACATGAACCGTTTGTCGAACCAGCCGTGTTCACCGAGGTAAAATCCCTGATCGGAAGTATAAATTACAATGGTATTTTTTGTCAATCCATTCTGATCCAGATAATCAAGAATTTCTCCAACACCGTCGTCAACCGATTTGATACAGCGCAGATAATCTTTAATATACCTGTTGAATTTCCATTTGGCAAGTTCTTCACCTTTCAGGTTGGCATCTTTAAGCGCCTGGTTCTTGGGATCGTATGCTGCATGCCATAGTTCAAGCTGATCTTCTTCGAATCTTTTTAATTCATTATTGAACCTGGTTTGATTGCCTTCGGGATCGATTAAAAACTTGAAATCATGACCCCAACCCATATGTTTGGCTATCTCCATTTCCTGTTCTTTTGCTGCCCGTCCCATGTTTGAATAATCGTCGAAGAAGTTTGACGGAACATCAAATTCTTTATCATCGTATAAGGTGAGGTAATCAGGGGAAGGTTTCCAGTTTCTGTGAGGCGCTTTGTGGTGGTATAACAGGCAGAATGGTTTTGTTTTATCCCGTTTTGTATCTAACCAGTCGATAGCGAATTTTGTGATCAATTCGGTTACATAACCTTTAACCCTCTTTTTTTCTCCGTTTTCAATGATATCCGGATTATAATAGGCGCCTTGTCCGGGTAGTACATTCCAATAGTCAAATCCCTGGGGTTCACTTCTCAGATGCCACTTCCCGACAATAGCCGTTTGATACCCGGCTTTTTGCAACAGTTTTGGAAATGTCATCTGATCGCCGTCGAATACATTGACATTGTCAACTTTCCCGTTAATATGGCTGTATTTACCGGTAAGTAACACTGCCCGGCTGGGAGCACAAATGGAATTGGTGACAAAGCTCCGGTTAAAAATGGCGCCTTCCGAAGCAATCCGGTCTATATTCGGTGTTTTATTCAGGCCATAACCATACGCGCTTATTGCCTGGTAGGCATGATCATCACTCATAATAAAGATGATGTTTGGCCTGGATTGCTCAGAATTGTTCGATGTACAGGATACTAATCCTGCAAAGGCAAACAGGAGTCCGGAAAAAAAGATAATTTTTGTTTTCATAACCGTGTCATATTAGATTGTCGATTTCCTCCATTCGCACCTGTGCCGGCACTAATAAGTTAAACCTTAATACCTGTATTTCCCAGGGGAACAAGATCAAATGGATCTGAAACAGTGAAATTAACAAATTTGTTTGCAAGAAGAGACCGGCTTAAAGCCAAGCCGGTTGCCCCTGCAATGGTTTTGTTAATGAATTTACGCCGGGTAATTTTCATCTTAGCTGATTCCATGCTTATCCCTCCATTTTTGTAAAAGTTCCAATAAATTTTCAATTTGGTCTTTTGTGTGTATTGCAGATACAGTAAGCCTTACAAGAAATTTATCCATTTTCACGGGATATTTTATATAAGGAACAATAATGTTATTTTCTTTAAAATATTCAGATAGCCTTATGGCGTTTTCCTGAGAATTGAAAAAAACCGGAATAATTGGAGTATTATCAGTAGTGGTGAGAAAATTCATCTTTTTGATTTCCTCCCGAATGTAACTCACGTTTTCAAATAACCTTGAACGGAGCTCCGGGTGCTGTTTTAAAATTTTAATTGATGAACACCCGGCTGATACAATAGGCGGAGGTAAGGAAGTTGATCCGATATAAACAGATGATTTTTCTCTTATTTTTTTTATAATTTCTTTTGTTGCTGAAATAAACCCGCCATAAGCACCCAGGGCTTTGCTCATTGTTTCGGATTGATAAATATACTCTGCTCCATCGAGTTGGAAATGTTCGGGTGTACCCCTCCCATTTTTACCAAGAATACCTGTTGCATGTGCATCGTCTACTATCAGAATAGCGCCGTATTTTTTTGCTACAGTATAAATTTTATCAAGAGGTGCTATTTCCCCTGTTAATGCAAAAACTCCATCTGTGATGATTAATGGTCTCTGTTTATTGTGTTTCTTTAATAAAGTTACCAGATGTTCAGTATTACAATGATCATAAAAATATACATTTGAGATATCTGACGGAATTCCATCCGGAATACTGGGGTGTGCAGATTCATCTATGAATACAGCAGAATATTGATCTTGCAGTGTATGAAGTAATATTCTATTTCCCATATAACCGGAAGCAAAAACAACTGAGCCGGATTTATTTTTAAACTCCGACAGAAGCTTTTCAAGTTCCAGATGGAGTTCAGATGTGCCGGTTGTTCCTCTTGAAGCAGAAAAGTTTATACCATATTTTTCGATTGAAGATATTGCTTCTTTTTTTAATGCCGGGTGATTGGCAAGCCCGAGGTAATTATTGCCCGCAAAGTATGAATACTTTTTATTATTTAAACGGATATAATTTCCTATACTGCTTTTTAATATAAACATTATTAATTAATAAACCTGACAGAGATAAATCTTCTACAAAATAGTGAATTTAACCAGGAAAATTTATGAACCGAGCCTGTGAGCTTCGCAACCGCTAAAGCTTTATGCGAACGCGGTCAGCGAAGCTAATTTCCCTGACTACTGTCCCATTTAAAGTTCGCGTATTTTAATGTTTTTGAACCACACATCGGAGCCGTGGTCCTGTATGCAAATATGCCCCTCGGAAGCCAGGTTCAGAAACTCGGGATAGTCTTTAAACTTACTGTTTTTCACCATGTCTTCCCATTCGGAAGTCCATAATTGATAGCTCGCTACCATTTCACCGTTTTGCCAGTGTTCCACATTACCGTTATTCACCAAAATTTTTATCTGGTTCCACTCACCAAATGGTTTTACATTCTGGGGATCAGCAGTAACCAAATCGTAGAGTGAGCCTGAAAGCTGATTGGGATTTAATTCTGCAGGAAAGTTTTTGCCATCAAGTATTTGCATTTCAGGGGCACCGTGCCAGGCGGGTTGGCCAGGCAGCTCGGTTACAAGGTACATGATTCCGCTATTTCCAGCCTTTGCAATTTTCCATTCCAGCTTAAATTCAAAGTTTTTGAATTTCTTTTCGGTAATTATATCGCCTCCGCTACCAGCTTCTCCTCTGCCCGAAGCAAGGCACCGGAGTATACCGTTTTCCACTGTCCACCCATGTTCAGGAAAGGACTTTTGATTGTATCCTTTCCAGCCATTGGTTGTAGTTCCATCAAAAAGGAGTTGCCATCCTTCTTTTATTTCCTTTTTAGTCAGGGTGTTGGGAGATTTTTCCTGTTGACCGCAAGAAACGTACACAAAGCAAATTATTGCAGCCAAAACAAACATTGTAAGATAATTAATTGGTTTTTTCATGGTTTGAGGTTTACAAATAAGAACATAGTTTCACAAATTGATTAAAAAAAATCTTAATTTTCAGGTTTCATAAATAATTAGTTAATAGTCGGCCCGCCCGTACCGAACGGTACGTTCGGGCGGGCAGT
>JAUWBB010000096.1 GCA_030605195.1 Bacteroidota bacterium | reverse complement strand
CAGCAAATTCCTGTTTAAGGGGAAAGATGCTGGTGGAATCGCGAAAAAGAAACTGGAAACTTTTTATCCCCGAGTTCAGATTTGCAACCGATAATGCAGCTATGATTGCCATTACCGGCTATTATAAGTTCCGGCAGAATCAATTTGCCGGACTGGATATTTCTCCGGTAGCCAGATTAATTATTTAAAATATCATATTTTTTCAGATTTTATAAACAATTATTTATCTTTACAATTAGCTCAAATTCATTTACGATGGATAGTGTAGTAATTGAAGGTTCTAAAAAAACACCAAAAGTATTATTGGATCCTGATGGTAAAATACATATCAGCGGAAGATCAATACACGAGGACCCGGCTAAATTCTATAATCCCCTGCTTCTTTGGATTTTTGATTATATTAAGGATCCAAGCGAGACTACCACTGTTGATATTGAGTTGGAATACTTTAATAGCGGATCAGCCAAATTTATTTTGAATATCCTGCAGGCCCTTGTCGGAATAACGAAAAAAGGGAATAAGCTTATTATGAACTGGCATTATGAGGAAGGCGATGATGATATTTTGGAGAGGGGTGAATATTATGCCTCTATTTTAAATACCAATTTTAATTTTATTGAGTACCAATAAGCTAAATATTTTCTGTAAGCCGTCTTTTACTTTCGAAATACCTCTCAATAATTTCCCGCGGTTTCGTGATTTTCTTTTATTTCCATTCCAATTGTCATTTTGTTATAATTGTTTGATAATTTGGTAATTGATTATTGTTTTTTAAATTTGCGAAGCTATGTTCTATTATTCGTTATAAAAAAACTTTGTTACTAATTTTTGCTTAATGCTTTGAGGAACGAATTTTTCAGTATAGTACACGACCTTGCTTAAAAATCCGGGTCTGATTATTATTTTCCCTTTCAGCATCCTTTTCATTGTATATTCGGCCACGTAACTTGCTTTCATATGCATTAGCCTGGCTAATTTCCCCTTATCCTGCGCACTTTGTGCAGTATGTATGTTTGTAACGACAGGTCCCGGGCAAACAATACTGACCTGAATTGATGAGGATTTCAATTCTTCCCTTAATGCCCGCGAAAATGAATAAACGAACATCTTGGAAGAACCATAAACCGCTTTATAAGGCATTGGAAAGTACGAGGCAATGCTTCCCATGTTGAGGATATGTGACTTGGGTTGTTTGAGTAATTCAGGGATAAATAACCGGGAAAGTAATACCAGGGCTACCATGTTGAGTCGCATGATATTTTCATAAAAGGAAGAATCAAATTTTTCAAAAGGTCCTTCACAACTGATACCGGCATTATTGATGAGTATATCGATATTATACCTGTTTTTTATGCTCCATTCAAAGATTTCATATGGGGCATTTTCATGGGTAAGATCGATAAAATAATAATCGGTTATTACATTATACGTTTTTTGTAAATGGTCCGACAACTCCTTAAGTTTCGTGCCAGGTAACGCAACCAGAAGGACATTCATTTTTTGCCTTGCACATTCAATAGCAAGTGCCCTTCCAATTCCCGAACTGCTGCCCGTAATCAATGTATAATATTCAGTCATTTGATTTTCCCGGCTATAGCAAGCCGTTTCTAGAATTAAAATTAATGTAAAGTCCTGTTTATGATTAATTTGATGTATCGGAATTTACTCTCCGCCAGGCGGATCATGAGATCGCCCCGATAGCCATCGGGGCTAAGTTCAATGTTTATGGCTTGATAATGGCTAATTTTATTATACTTTGCATTTTTAAGTCGGCCCGAACGTACCGTTCGGTACGGGCGGGCCGACTATTAACTAATTATTTATGAAACCTGAAAATTAAGGTTTTTTTTTAAATTTGTGAAACTATATTCTTAAATGCGAAAAATCGTAATAAAGATTTACTCTATTTTTTCAACCTGCAATATATCCCTTTGCATACCGGTTATTAGAATTTTCTGTAAATTCTGGTAATTATTTTCTGCTTAAAATATTGGGGAAAGATTTTTTCCGTCAGATACAAGACCTTGCTTAATAAGTCTGTTCTGATAACCGTTTTTCCCTTCAGCAATGCTTTTATAGAATACCGGGCAACAAAAGGCGGGTAATTATAAAATAGCTGTATGAACCTGTTTTTACTTCGTAACAGCTTAATTAACTTCGAGTTAGTAAAAACCGGACCCGGGCATGTAATACTGACTTTCACCGGAGTATTCCTCAATTCTTCTCTCAACGCCCTGGTAAATGATAATACAAATCTTTTTGTTGCAGCATAAACAATTTTATAGGGCATTGGGAAATACGAGGATATGCTTCCAAGGTTTAATATATATGCCTTCGGGAGTTTTTTCAGATCTGTAATAAAAAACCGGGTAAGCAAAACCAATGCAACCATATTAAGTTGCATCATGGTATTGTAATATGAGGCGGATTGCCTTTCAAACGGTCCTTCAGCACCCATTCCTGCATTGTTTATCAGCATATTTATTTTGTATCCATTTTCCCTGGTCCAGACATAAACCTTTTTTGGCGCATCTTTTTCGGTTAGGTCAATATGATAATAGTATGTTTTAACCTTATATTTTGATTTTAACTCTGCAGCTTGTTCTTCCAGTTTTTCTCCCGGTAAAGCCACCAAAAGCAGGTTCATTCCTCTCTTTGCGCATTCGACAGATATCGCTTTCCCTATACCTGAACTACTTCCAGTTACGAGTGTGAAATAGTCTTCCATAACTTAATTCAAATTGTTAAGCCAGTTTAATGTTTTTTTAATTCCAGTCTCAAGGTTAGTTGGCTCGTATCCTAATACTTGTATTGCCTTCTCATTGGAGGTGTTCCAGTCATTCAGGAATTTTTTAACCCAGCCAAATGTTACCTGGGGAGGCTTTCCAAAAAGATTGCTGACAATTACCTGTATCCAGGTTAAGGTAAAAACTATAAAGATGGGGATCTTTATTATCCTGTGTTTCCTTTTTTGAATATTATCTATCGTGCAAATAATATCTGAATAACTTGCATTGGAGCCACCAAGAATAAATTTTTCACCCGATTTCCCCTTTTCCATTGCAATCAGGTGACCCTGCACGACATCATCAATGTAAACATAATTTCCGATTGTTTCTCCGTTCCCCGGTACAAATCTCCATTTCCCCTCCGAATATTTTTTTATCAATAGGGTTACAATATTACTTTCCGTTAAAGGTCCCGGACCATAAATCCTGGTTGGGTTAACAATTACAATATTTTGCCCCTTCCTGACATATTCAAGTGCGATCTCCTCTGCCTGACCTTTTGTTTTTTCATATTCATTAAAATAATCGATGTTCCGGATTGTGGTTTCGGTAATGATACCATCGGTTGAGGGGCCAAAAATACCGGCTGTGCTGGTTATGATCATCTTTTTAATTGATAATTTCCTGGCTGTTTCCAGCACGTTTTTTGTGCCCAACACATTGATTTCATAAAAAGTATCTGGCTTTTTTACACAAACTTTAACACAACCTGCCAGGTGAAAAACATAATCGCAACCGGTCATAGCTTCTTCGATCTTTACAATATCCAATACATCTCCCAAAAAGAATCGTACATTCTTATTTTTGAAATAGTTAACTTTTAAGGGATCACGGGAGAGAAAATGAATCTGGTGGCCACGGACGACAAGCTCATTAACCAATCCTGTGCCTAAAAAACCGGTAGCGCCGGTAACGAAAAACTTCATTTTTTAAAAATCATTTCAGGGTTAAATTTAAAAGAAAAATAATCAATGGAAAATACCAAAGGGAATTACCCTTGTTAATCGTTGAAAAATGACCCAATGGTGTAATGAAGATCATTACCCGGAATATAACAAGTAGGTTAGCATATTAATAAAAACAACATATTGATACCCTGGCTCTTTGCATAATTGATTAGTTACGCTAAATCCAAAAGCTAATAACGTATAACCTATAACGTATAACCTGTAACGTATAACTTATAACTTTTTACAATTATAATAGAAATAAAAAGAGACTAATGAATACTGAATAGCTTTAAAAGGTAAACAGTCAGATTGATTGGATTTTACGGGCGACTTCCTGGTTTGAAATGATGTTTGCAAGGATGTGAACGGAAACCTCAGTTCCAATTTCCATAAGGAAATCATGTATCTTTTTCATTTTGTCTTCTTCTTTTTCCAGGATTTGTTTGAGTTCCTTGAATTGCGAGATTGTTAATTTGTTTTCGAGAGCCTGAAGGATCACGTTAAAATCAATGATATTTGCGGTTACATCCTTTTCTTCTTGTTCCGGTAAACCCAGGGTTTCCAGTTCCATAATACACACTTCCAGAATTTCCTTCCCGGTTCGTTTACATGCATCCAAACCGGAAGTTCCTAAAGTGTCTCGCATCGACCAACTGCTTAAATCGTAGTGGATTTCATCTATTTTCTTAATTTTTGGTGAATCCTTTCCAAAGATCCTTTCCAGAATTAAAATGCTTGAATTCTTCCAGGCATTCAGGTTAAAATCTTTTGCATCTAATTTTTTAAGCTGCTTTTGAAGTAATTCGATTTTTTTATCTTGCATTTTTGGTTTATTTATTTATAATTTTTCATTATTTTCTTTCGTCATCTAATTATATTAGCTTGAATCCATTTTCTTAGTGTCGTTTCAATGCTTTTTTAAGTACAGTTAAGTTTCTAAATCCAGTTGCCATTGTGTTATAATTGTTTGATTGTTATTTACTTTTTGTGGACTGCCAACTGTGGACTGCCCGCCCGAACGTACCGTTCGGTACGGGCGGGCCAACTATTAACTAATTATTTATGAAACTTGAAAATTAAGATTTTTCTTAATCAATTTACGAAGCTATTTTCTATTACTGTTCAAAAATATTCTTTCGTCTGAAGATCTTTGTTCGTTCCCAGTAATTCATTATTGAAAAAGTAATGAATATTAAACCAACGCAAAAAAGAAGTATTGCTGCCAGAATCGAGTTTAGCGTGAAACCTTCAGCGAAAGTGCTTTGAAACTTAAGACCGTATACTACGCCTAAAATTATGATAAAACCGATAATTACTGAAAAGAAATCGTAAAAAGTATAAAGGATATGGGTTGTCTTGTAAATACGGGAACGTTTAAATTGTTCGAATTTCTTCTTTGCCTGATAGGCAGCACGAGCTCTGGTTTTTTCACGTTCATACTTAACCCAGTCACGATATTGTTGTTCCCTGACTTCCCGCGAGATGTATGATTTCCTGAACCTGTTATTGATAAGGAACTCATACGCCTCGTTTATCGTAATAAATTTTTCTTTTGCATCAGAGCTTTTATTGAGATCCGGGTGGAATTCCTTGGCTTTCGCCCGGTATGCTTTCTTTATTTCTGACAGGCCGGAACCTGAAGAAATACCAAGAATTCTATAATAGTGTTGATACATCAGAAATCATTTACTTTATGCAATATACGGAAATATTTAATTTGAATTAGAAATCCACCTTCTTTGATGGTGGTTATGTGCTTTTTTTTGTTATACATGATAATAAAAATTGGAATGTTGGAATGTTGGAATGTTGGAATAATGCAGGGTTATTAATATGTTTTTCATCCATTATTCCACAATTCCTCCCGATAACTATCGGGATCCATCCTTCCATTATTCAGTGCCCAATGGGTGCAATTCAAAGCCACCTTCTTAGAGGGTGGATATTTACTATCAGGGGGATTCTAAAAGATAGTTTTATTCGAATTTTACCTATGCACGCGAAGATTTCACAAAATTGTGCCAAATGCAAGATTGAGCCACCTTACCTCAAAATAAAATGCTATATTTATATAAGAAAAATATCGGATGCTACAAGTTTTAAAATCGGAAAAAATTCCAATTAAGTTATGGCTGAAGGAAATAGAGCCGGGAGCTCTACAACAGGCTAAAAACCTGGCGAATCATCCCTATGCCTTTAGCCATATCGTGATTTTACCTGACTGTCACCAGGGATATGGGATGCCTATTGGGGGAGTGATGGCAACAAAAAAAGTTATTATCCCGAATGCTGTGGGCGTTGATATCGGATGTGGAATGTCTGCCGTAAGAACCTCACTGTCTGAAATTAATATGTCTGATGTAAAGCACATCATGAATGAAATCCGGAAACTGACCCCATTGGGATTTAAACATCATAAAAGGCCTCAGGATCCGGGCATAATGCCCAAACTAAAATCAGGTGATTATAAGATCTCGGATTTGCCGGTTGTTTCAAGGGAATATAACAGTGCATTATGTCAATTAGGAACACTTGGCGGAGGAAATCATTTCATTGAAATTCAGAAAGGATCGGATGGGTTTATATGGATCATGGTCCACTCGGGTAGCCGGAATATCGGGAAGCAGGTAGCCGACTACTACAATAAATTGGCTAATTCCCTGAACATTAAATGGGGGTTTGAAGCATTAAAGAAAATGCAGTTAGCGTATTTGCCGTTGGAAATTGAGGAAGGACGGCTTTACTGGCTGGAAATGCAATACTGTGTTGATTTTGCTTTTGCCAGCAGGAAGTTAATGATCGAAAGGATTATGGTAGTTTTCAGGAATGTTTATAAAGGCAATATTTCGTTTACCCCTATGATTAATATCGCACATAATTATGCGTCGGAAGAGAAACATTTCAATCAAAATGTTATTGTTCATCGAAAAGGCGCCACTCAGGCAAAAAGGGGTCAAACCGGAATTATTCCGGGTTCTCAGGGTACCCAGAGTTATATTGTTCGTGGTAAAGGAAATGCAGAAAGTTTTGAGAGTTGTTCCCATGGAGCAGGCAGGGTTATGGGGAGAAAACAGGCACAAAGGGTATTAGACCTTAAAACTGAAATTGCCAGGCTAGACAAAAAAAGCATTCTCCATTCCATTCAAACAATCCGGGATCTTGATGAAGCTCCTTCAGCTTATAAAGATATAGGTACTGTTATGAAAAACCAGGATGATCTGGTTGAAATAGTAGTTGAACTGTCTCCTCTGGCGGTGATTAAAGGATAAATAAAATAAAATGTTATATGTTAATTGTTATAAGTTATTTGTTAATTGGTTGATACCGGGTGATGCATTTTCGGCGCTTGGTACGGGGGAAAAAGATTGAACTTGGCCCCGATGGCTATCGGGGCGATCTCACGAATGTAAGTGAGTAATTTTGACCATTTTGGGACCAGAAACCGGTTCAGTAGAGCCGAATTGTATTCGGCTGCAGAGAGAGACCTGCCAGCGTCTATAGTACCTGCCTGCCCGCCGTAGTATTCGAAGGCGGGGCAGAGTCTGAGAGAATAATTACCTGTTTTTAAATATGAATAGAAACAGCCCCATATACCTGCGAACATTCCGTGAGGGATTATTGAGGGAGAAGATTCAGCAATTACGGTCTTCTCTGTCTGCCTGCAATTTATGCCCGAGAAATTGTGGTGTTGACAGGTTGAATGATGAGACAGGGATTTGTAATACTGGCGAAAAAGCCAGGGTCTCAAGTTATAGTCCACATTTTGGAGAGGAAAGTCCTTTGATTGGGATACGTGGTTCCGGCACCATTTTTTTTACTTTTTGTAATCTCCTTTGCAATTTTTGTCAAAATTATGATATTAGTCATGAGGGAAGGGGAGAGGAGGTGTCTGATGATGAGCTTGCTGATATAATGTTGTATCTTCAGGATACAGGGTGCCATAACATTAACTTCGTTACCTCTTCCCATGTCGTTCCTCAAATTCTGTCTGCTCTTGAAGTAGCCATTACTAAGGGTTTACGCGTACCACTTGTGTATAATTCCAGTGGTTATGATAACATGGAAACCATAAAAATCCTTGAAGGGATCATAGATATTTATATGCCTGATTTTAAATTCTGGGACCCGGAAGTTGCCGGACAAACCTGTAAAGCGAAGGATTACCCTGAAATGGCAATGGAGTCGATAAGAGAAATGCACAGGCAGGTTGGGGATCTTATAATTAATGACGGTGGAATAGCCGCCAGTGGATTATTGATCAGGCATCTTGTCTTGCCAAATGGTTTAGCCGGAACACGTGCAATTATGAGGTTTATAGAACAAAACTTATCAAAAAACACCTATGTAAATATTATGGCGCAATACCGGCCTTGCGGGGAAGCCTATAGCAATAAAAATCTTTCAAGAAGCATTACCATGGCCGAATATGATGAGGCAATCCGGATTGCCGGAGAAGAAGGAATTACAAGGTTGGATGAGCGGTGAACTAGTTTATGGTTTCAAGTTTACTCACTCCCACGATCCTTCCCACGACCTGTTCGTGAAGTTTGGTTTCCACTTCGTTCCAATCAAACGTTCAGGTTACGGGTTGTGGGTTTTGAATTTTGTTACCTACTCGTCTGACCAGTAAAATGCATTAACTTTTTACATAAACCATAACAAGATAAAAGATAAAAGGCAAGGTATCGTATAAAAGTTAGTTGAAATTTTTAAAAGAGAGGTTCCTTAAGATTTTATTAATATTGTTTTTTAGCTAACAAAAACTATTAATTAAAATAAGGAACCTCATGGAAAACAAAAGTAAAGAAATTAAACGAAAAAAAATTAATTGGTTATTAGAACAACCAATAGAAACCCAATTAGAAATAGTATCCCATCATATGGAGATTTGTAGGATTTTCATTAACTCTTTAATTGACCAGGAAGTGTTTGAATATACTGGAGAAAGGTATAATCAAAATAAGCCTTATAACGGTCGTTACAGTCGGTGGGGTTATAATCCTGGAAGTGTTAAAATAGGAGATGAAAAAATACGCATAGATATTCCCAGGGTTTTTGATAGTGAAGCAAAGAAAAACATTGTATTAGAATATTACGAAGAGCTTAAGCATTTACCTTACCAGGATCAACAAGTAGTAAATGCAGTATTACGAGGATTAAGCATGCGAGATTATGGGACCGTTGTTGATCAATTACAAGATAGTTTTGGACTGAGCAGTTCTTCCATAAGCAGATCTTTTATAGAGCGAAGCAAAGAAGCCCTGGAAGAGTTTGAATCCAGGAAACTTTCCTCAGAAGAATTTATTGCCATATTCATGGATGGAAAATGTCTGGCCATGCAGCAAATGGTAATTGCATTAGGGGTAACTATAACAGGCCGGAAAATACCTTTAGGTGTCATACAAACTACTACTGAAAATGCAACGAGTATTAAAGGCTTATTGAAAGATTTAATTGAAAGGGGTTTAAAGTTTGAAGATGGATTGCTATTTATAATAGATGGTTCAAAAGGGATGCGAAAGGCTATTATAGAAACCTTTGGGGAAAAAGCACTTATTCAGCGGTGTCA
>JAUWBB010000124.1 GCA_030605195.1 Bacteroidota bacterium | reverse complement strand
GGGTTAAAGTGAAGAATATCATTCTTGCATAATTAGTTTCTATAAAGCAAACCAGATAACAAAGGAAGAATTTGAACAAATGGACAAACTTCATTATAAAACCGAAAATGAGTTAATCCAATTAATAAAATCTTTACAAAATGAAGGAGGGTATTTGGGATGATACATTCTAACAACTTAAAAAGGATTAATGGTGAATTATCAAATTTAACGAAATTACTAACTTTAGCTAGTTTTTTTGGTACGGCTGGATTTTTTTATTGAATACCATAAGTGTAGTTTATCTGATTTGGTGTTTTTTAGTTCCTGGTTTGGGATGTTAGGCATTTGGTGAGTTAAAAAATTTACAGGAGTCGGAAGCTAACGACAAAGTTGTTTCTGAACTATTTGCGGCTAACCTTGTGAAAAGATTGAATAAGTCTTCCGGTGCATTAATAAAAAAAACAGACTCGAATTTCGATTATTACGAAAGTGTTAAAATAACAGAACAATTTAATTTTAAAATTTATCTATGAAAGCTCTGGTACTGGAAGACTATATGAAATTTTCATATATAGAGGTCCCTGAACCTGAAATAACGGATGATGATGTACTTGTCCGGATAAAAGCAGCTGGTATATGCGGCAGTGATGTCCATGGTATGGATGGAAGCTCAGGCAGAAGAATTCCCCCAATCATCATGGGACACGAAGCCTCTGGAGTTATTGTAAGAAAAGGGAAAAATGTAAAAGATTGGCATACCGGCGACAGGGTAACCTTTGATTCGACAATCTATAAATTAGATGACTGGTATAGCCTGAAGGGTATGTATAATTTAAGTGATGGGAGAATGGTTTACGGTGTCTCAACAAAAGAATACAGAAAAGACGGGGCTCATGCTGAATATGTAGCTGTGCCGCAACATATATTATATAAAATTCCTGACAAGGTTACATTTACACAAGCTGCAATGGTGGAACCTGTTGCCGTTGCCTTACATGCTGTTGAATTGACCCCAATCCCGGCTGATGACACAACCGTGGTTGTTGGTACAGGGATGGTCGGACTATCTTTGGTACAGATTCTCAAAGTGGCTGGATGCGGAAAAATTATTGCTGTCGATCCTGAAGAAAAGCGGCTTGAACTCGCGAGAAAGCTTGGAGCTGATCTTGTCCTGAATCCGGAAAAAACAAATGTAATTACCGAAATTCAAAAATTTACGGAAGGAAGAGGAGCTGATGTCGCTTTTGAAGTGGTTGGGATAAGTCCTGCTGTTAATACAGCGATTAACTGCCTGCGTAAGGGAGGAAACCTGACCCTGGTAGGCAACCTTTCTCCAACTATAGAATTACCATTTCAATCTGTTGTAACCAGGCAATTGAGGCTTCAGGGTTCCTGTGCCATAAACGGAGAGTATTCTGCAGTCCTGGATATGATTTCTTCAGAAAAAATTAATGTAACAGCACTTTTAAGTGCCGAAGCCCCTTTATCGGAAGGAGCTGAATGGTTCAAACGACTCTTTAAAAAAGAACAAGAACTGCTCAAAGTCATTCTTATTCCTGGAAAATAAATCATTTTAAAAAAATAATTCCGGGCAAAATTCTTTGAAAAAAAAATCCATTCAAAAACCATCGATATAATTCAATCAATTAATTAAAATTTTCCTGACATCCAAAATGGAAAAACTAAAAACAGGCTTGGCAGGCTGTGGAAAAGCAGGACATCTTCATGCTGCTGCTTTAGCTAAACTGCCTCAATCAGAATTTTTAGCAGTCAGTAGTTCAACTCCCAGCCGGGCTGAAGAGTTTGCCCGTAAATATAATGTGAAAGCCTATGCTAATGTAAGCGAAATGGTGGCCCGGGAAAAGCTGGATGTTATTCATATATGCACCCCCCATCCTGCACATATGGAACCAGCAATAGAAGCGTTGAAAGAAGGAGCAAATGTATTTGTTGAAAAGCCTTTGGCTTCTTCACTTGAGGATTGTGATGCCATTTTAGGTATGGCAACGAAAGTTGGCAAACAAATTGGAGTAGTATCCCAGAGGAGGTTTTATGCCCCTTGCCAGAGAGTGAAACGAGCCATCGAGGAGGGAAAGATAGGGAAACCCGTTTTGGGTACAACCACTATTCTGGGTTGGCGTGATCAAGCCTATTACGAAAGTGATTCCTGGCGGGGAACATGGAAAGGCGAAGGCGGAGGCATTCTTGTAAATCAGGCACCCCATCAAATTGACCTCCTTCACTGGTATATGGGTGAAATCGATGAACTTTACGGTATCTGGGGCAATTTAAATCACCCATACATAGAAGTGGAAGATACAGCACTCGCCATCCTGAAATTCAAAAACGGGGGTATAGGTAATATAATCGTAAGTAACTCACAGAAACCCGGAATATACGGCAAAGTTCATATCCACGGAGATAATGGTGCATCAGTTGGTATCCAAACCGATGGTGGCGCCATGTTTATTGCCGGTGTCTCAAATATCCAGGAACCCCCTGTAAATGATATCTGGTCGGTCCCCGGTGAAGAGAAAATGCTTAAAAATTGGATAAAAGAGGATTCCGGCCTTTTTAAAAAGATTAATCCAATGGAATATTTCCTTCAACGGCAAATTGAGGATTTCCTGAACGCAATTCCGGAAGAAAGAAAACCACTGGTAACGGGTGAAGACGGCAGAGCTACGGTTGAAATATTTACTGCAATATACCGGTCGAAAAGAGATGGAAAAGCCATAAAATTTCCATTAAACCCTGAATATGACAGGACCGATTTTGACGGCAGGTTACCTGATAAGTAAATATCCACCCTCTAAGAAGGTGGATTTCTAATTCAAATTAAATTTTTATTTTTATCCTTTTTTAGAAAAACGAAGGAATCTGATAGATACAGAAATACCCAAACACTAAAAAAGCCAACAATAATCCCAATCCAAATATCCAGTTGGGGCGAAGTATCCTGCTAACGTTTCGACTGAAAAGCCCGGGCATGACAAAAAATAAACCGATTCCTACACAGACCGCCTGTAAAGGTGTTAATAATAACCCATCCATAATAGCCGCCAGTTTGACCAGAATTACAGGCTTAAATCCTAATGTATAAACAATAATCATATTTGTGATCAGAAAAAAGATTAAAAACATCCTGAATTGCGTCCGCCATTTAAATTTTTCCTTATAACCCGGTATACAAATCCTGAAAGTATCCGCCAACAGCCTTGGCCAACCGGCTAACTGACCAATTTGTGTAGCAATAAGTGCAGCCGTTCCTCCTATCATAAATAAAATTCCTCCAAGTCTTCCCCAGTTCTCTGAAAAAACCACGGATAATTGGATGGCAACATTTTCTCCTTCGGGCGCTAATTCTTTGGGACCCAGTATTCCTGCTCCTGCAACCAGAAATCCAACGGTTACCACTGTCCCTATAAGCATAGCGATGGTTGCATCCACATATAAGACCCTGCACCAGCCCTTAATTTTACGTGCTTCAGGAACGGTAATTTGCTTCAGTTTTTTAAGGTCAGCAGGTTCACCATAAACATTGGCTTTTGCAGCACCATAACCTGCCCCGATAACCCAGTAGGAATACCAAACCTGACTTGCAAAACCTCCTGCACTCCAGCCTATTAAAGGCAACATTTCTTTCCAGGGATTTAAGTCTACTCCTTTATTTAACGCCCACTCAGGAACTATAGGTTTATGAGGAATTAATCCTTTTAAAAAAGTTTGTATATCAGGAAAAACCTGAACAGATACATATAAGATCCCAATAATTATGATAACAACCAATATACTCATAACGATTTTCAGCCAGTTAAAACTTCCTGACCACACCACAATCAAAGCAAAAAAGGTAACAAGCCAACCACCGATATATGATGAAAAATGGAATAGATTAGACAAAAACACTCCGGCTACTGAAGCAATTGATCCGATTGATATTGTTGCGGCCATAAATTGTGCAATCAGGACAACCCACACAACCCAGTTTGTGGGCCCGGGTACGCGGCTAAACATATCTATCATTCCCTCACCTGTACATACGGTATACCGTGCTCCGCTCATACCGATCCAATACTTTAAAAAGATACCGGCAACAACAACCCAAATAATGGATACACCCAAAATTGCTCCGTTCCTGGTAGCCAGGATTACCTCTCCTGACCCGATGTATTCGGAACACCAAACCAAAGCAGGCCCTATTAGTATTAGTATGCCTAATCCTTTAGGTGGTTTCTTAATTTTAGACACTTGTTTTTTAATCTCCTTTTATAATCGTTATCGTTAATTTCCGTTTATAAAAAGTCTTTTAGTTGAAAATTCAGGCTCACATGTAAGGTTCACACATAATTTTCGAAAGCCTGCTTCATCTCCCGGTGTTGGTATATGAGTTAAATGAACTTCACAATTTTGCAGATTTTTTAAATTTTCCAAAGCTATTTGAGCAGCTGGATTTGATATAGCACATATGCTAAGAGCAATTAAAGTTTCTTCCAGATCTAAGCTTACCATTTTCCCATTTAAAACTTCTTTTTTTAAATAAGTTATCGAATCGATTATATTTTTAGGTAATAAATGCATATTCTCAGGGAGTCCTGCTAAATGTTTCGTGGTATTTATAATAAGACTTGATGATGCGTGCATAAGGGGAGAATTTTTACCAATAATGATTGTTCCATCTTTTAATTCAATAGCAGCACCACAAAAAATTCCCTTATTTCCTTTTCCTTCTTTTTTTGCATCTATAGCAGCTTGTCTGGCAGGTTTAACTACTTTTCTGTCTTCAACTTTAGCGTTTACCTTTTCCATGATTTGCTCTGATCTGTTTAGAATATCTTTATCAACGAACCCCATTGCATATTCGCAGGCACACCTGAAATATCTTCTGATAATTTCCTGGTGAGAAGCTTCCTGAATGACATCATCATCCACAATTCCAAAACCGGCACGATTAACCCCCATATCAGTTGGAGATTTGTATATTAATTCTTCTCCTGCTATCTTTTCAATAATTCTTTTAAGTAAAGGAAAAGCTTCAATATCGCGGTTATAATTAACTGTTTCCTTATTATATGCTTCAAGGTGATGGTGGTCGATCAGGACAGAATCATTAAGATCAACTGTTGCAGCCTCATAGGCAATATTTACTTTGTGCTTAAGTGGTAAGTTCCATATAGGAAATGTCTCAAACTTTGCATATCCTGCTTTTACACCATTTTTATATTCATGATATAAATTGCAGAGGCATGTTGCAAGCTTTCCGCTACCAGGCCCGGGTCCGGTAACAACAACGATTGGCTTAGTTGTTTTTACCGGTTCATTTAATCCATATCCTTCATCACTTACAATCATGTCAATATCTGCAGGATAATCTTTGGTAAACTTGTGAGTATAAACTTTAATCCCAAAATGTTCTAATTTTTTCTTAAAAGCTTTGGCAGGAGGTTGATTCTCATATCGGGTAATAACTACAGCTATAATTTTAATACCCCATTCATTAAAGTCATCAATAGTTTTAAGAGTATCAGCATCGTATGTTATACCAAAATCAGCTCTTACTTTTTTTCTTTCAATATCACCTGCATAAATACAGAGAATAACATCAATCTTATCCTTAAGTTTCTGTAAAAGACGCATTTTAACATTTGGATCAAATCCTGGTAATACTCGTGAAGCATGATAATCATATAAAAGTTTCCCGCCGAATTCAAGATATAATTTATCATTAAATTGATTTACCTTTTCCAGAATAGCGGCTGTTTGTTCTTTCAAATATTTCTCATTGTCAAAACCAATCTTTTTTACAATATACACTTCTTTATTCATATATTATTGAAGGTTAGTGTTTTATATTTCCCGGGTAAATCATCAAACAAAAATAAGATGCTATCTCAAAAGTAACTAGTGTCGTGTCAACGATAAACAGACGGGTAAGTTATTGTATATTGGATATATTATCAGCATATTATACTTTTATCTTTTGCCTTTTTACTTTTGACTTGACACTAGTTGTTGATTTGCTTCTTTCATCGTGAGATTTTGCCGGCCTGGTACAGGAGATTGATCAGCGCACGGTTAACAAGACGTTCACCCGCACCAACCTCTACATGCGTCGCCGAAGTTGCCCCGTATCCTCCCTCGGTCGTAGACTGGATGGTGGGGAAGTAGCCAAGCATGTCATTGCAGTAACCAACGAAAAAGGTGTGCTTAAAGGGACTTTGTTCTTTGAGTACCAGTCCGTGTTCGACGAAGAATTCGCCGGGAAAAGTTGTCAGCGCCAGGTCCTCTCCAATCAACACCGTGTTGATCTCAGCCTGGATGTTGTGCTCCGCGTGCGCGCTGTCCCACCTGGATGCGAGTGGGATCACCTCGGTATGAACCGAAAGCATGTATGTTTCTTCATAATCAATAATATGCCTTGATACTCGCCGCACTTCGTCCGCGATCGCCCGACCCATTTTCTCCACCTGCCCGAAGGCACCCTCGTCAGGCGGGGTTTTGTCCCAGAACGGATTGATGTCGCCCGCTGCTCCCAGCAAAAACATAACCTGGCCGCCTATTTCGTCCTCTACCATCCGCATCATCGCACCCGGATAGTCTGCCGAGATCAGAAGATTTTCCGGCCCAAGCACAACCGGATGGCATGTAAAGTTAACTAAGGTGGCAATGGTCCCGTCGGATCCTTCAACACGAATCACTCCCAACTGGTAATCCACCGGGCTCGTTGGGATACGGTCGCGGTTGCCCCAAAACATCACGACCCGCCCGTCGGTGTGGATCATGCGGCGGTTGTGGCCTTCGCGTACTTCGCCCCAACCCACGCCAATCCGTGCAGATATTCGATTGCGATCTGCTTCGACAATCACCCCCGCTATTTTCCTTTCTGCCTCCCGGATCCAGGGATTCGCTGCCGAAGGAAAATCAGGCACTGCCAGAGGCCCTGAGTGGGTATGCGACACCGCGAGCAGTATGTATTCAATTTCCGTGCGTTCCTGAACGATGGCTTTGACGTTCGTTGTGTTCTCTCGCGTAATGGCGCCCAGGTCCACCGTCACAATAGCGAGCTTCGTGTTCCCATCGTCCAGGACAAGAGCCCTGGCGTAAAGTAGGTCGTTAACGCCTTCGGACACGTTTGTGCCACGGGTGCTGTAGCCATACATCAGGCCACCGATAGGTGGTGTTATGTCGACTTGCGCCACTCCGGCCTGTAACTGGGCAAACCCGGTTTGTGGCATGACAAGTAAAAGGGCACTGAGTAAACCGGTAAGTAAGTGTATGGGTTTTTTTCGTCTCATAAGTATATATTTTCCCGCGAATATGTATAACTATTTCTGTAAAATCACCGCCCTTTTGGCAGTTGATTTTTCATATAGATTAATTTATTCAAATATAAATAAAATCAAGATGTTTACTTTTGCTTATGGGATATTTATAAAGCCATATAACATATTATTCTATTGCTAATATCTAAACAATAGCCTTATTTTCAAATATTTGTTAAATAATAGCACTTCAGTTGTACTTCATTTATGGTTTCTGTTAACCAGTCACTGTTTACTATACTATATCCGATAATTATTTTACAACAAAGTTACACTGTCCCTCCAATATTACACCGTCGGCAGTAATCCCATGTACTACGACTATATATTCACCCTTATTATCGGATGTATAGAAATCAAACCTGACTTTTTCACCTCTATCCATTTCAATGTTGGGAATCCAAAACAGGCAATTTCTGAAATCCGGAATCATTTCATTGTTAGTGTTTGTGCTATAATCGGGAAATTCTATCTCCTGTTGAGGATCGAAGGTTTTAAAGTTAAAGAGAAGCGAGTTCCGGGGAATATCTATTCCTGCCATGTCCCCTTCGCGGGATAAGATACTTATAATGCCTCCGAAATGTAAATAACCCCTGATATATGTGGCATTGATTATGTCAATATGATCGATTTTTTCAGGGGATAATGACAAAATTGTTTCAACATCGACAACAGGAACATGATCGAGGAGTACAAGTGGTTTATATATAGCTAAATCGGCATGATCTCCAATCAGCATAAAATATCGTTTGCCCTTTTTTTTCTTAAGAATTACGGTCGGAATTAATTCAAAAAAGAATTCTTCCAGTGTTGGGAGTTTAACGTAATCATTGGTTTTTATTGTAATGAGTGGACTGCCAAAAAAACCAATGAAAGTGGAGTCTTTTTTTTCAATCGTT
>JAUWBB010000305.1 GCA_030605195.1 Bacteroidota bacterium | reverse complement strand
CGGTAGTGATATAAGCATCATTAATAAACATTTGATCATGATGGCTGGTTTCCCAGCTCTGTGTAGTCAACCCTGGGAAATCATAAAGCCCATAGATATACATGGCCAGATCTTCTTCCGTATTGAAGAAATTTTCTTTGCCGATTGAAGTTTCAGGAAACCTGTCCATAAAATCATCATTACATGCTGAAAGCAGAATAATGAGAAGTATACTTGATAGTGTTATTATTTTCTTCATGACTAAATTTTTATAAATTAAAATGTGACATTTATACCAAAGGAGTAGCTCTTCTGAAAGGGATATGCATATCCGCTACCTGTCGATATCCGAGCAGCGCTAACTGAAGGATCAAGTTTAACACTAGTCGCAGTAATCGCTTCCGGATCATAAAACTCTTTCAGTTCTGACCACGTGGCAATGTTTTCCCCGCTAATGTAGATCCTGACTCTGCCTATATTGGCTCTCTCGGTAATTGATGAGGGGAGCGTATAACCAATGGTAAGGTTTTTCAACCGCAGGTATGAGCCATCCAGCATATAACCCGTCTGCGGAATAGCCAGTCCCTCGGACTCATCAATCCGTTCACCTAAATTCCGGTCGGCCAGCCAGGATTGAAAAACTGGAAATTTCGCATCCAGGTTTTGATCAGCAAGTCCTGCATCGATATAGGACTGTGAGTGTCTTGCACGATCAATATCACTGTCATCATTAGCCCGGTAGAAGTCGTTCAAATGTACATAACCACCTGTGTAGGGTTGTTGATAGAAACCCCAGTATAAGTAATCAACCGGGTAATAATCTCTTTTACCGATTCCCTGGAAGAAGGCACGAAAGTCAATGCCATTCCATGCGAGATTAATATTCACAGCATAGCGATAACGTGGGGTAAAATTCCCGATAACGGACAGGTCTTTCGGGTCATCAACGGTCAGGCCTTTCTCAATGAGCCCGTTACCATCCAGGTCTTTATATTTGGGCCAGCCCGGAACAATGGACAGGGCTCCCCATGGAATAATTTCTGTTTCGTCCAGAGCGTCAATTTCCGTCTGATTCTGGAATAATCCATCGTTTTGCAGGCCCCATATTTCTCCCAGTTCCATGCCTTCATAAAACTGGATCAGGTTTTTATTTGGATTATCGAAACTGGTAATTGTTGATGTGTTATCTGAAAGAATGAATCTTGCGTTAACCGACAGCGGTTTATTTCCGACAGTAAAGCGGGTTTTGTAATCGAGTGATAATTCCCAGCCTTTCGTTTCCAGATCAGCGGCATTTTCCCTGGGTTCGGAAGCACCCAATACATCCGGAAGGTCCTTACCTTGTGTTAGCATGCCTTCTGTATCCCTGACGTAATAATCAAATGAGGCAGTCAGCTTATTATCCATCAAGCCTAAATCCAGACCGAAATTCATGGAAGTAACCTGTTCCCATGTATAATTTGACGAAACCAGCGGAGGAGCAGAGACTGCCTGCGGCAGGCTACCACCAATAAGATAGGATCCCAGATATGCTGTCATTGAAGGGATATACCCATACTCCGTTACAAACTGGTTCCCCAATGATCCATACGAGCCCCTTAGCTTAAGCATACTCACTATATTTTCAAGGGGTGCCATGAATCCTTCCCTGTCAACTCTCCAGGCTCCTGAGGCAGAAGGAAAGAATCCGAAACGGTCATCTGATGGAAATTTTGATGAACCGTCAAACCGTCCATTCAATTCCAGAATGTATTTTTCCATGAAGGTATAGTTCAACCTGTAGAATGCACCCCTGATGGCCCACCCTGCAATTGATTCATCCACATACGCTTCACCCGTTGCCAGCGCGATTGTTGGAAGTGAGGCGGATATCACTTTGGTTTTCTCGGCTTTAAACCACTCTGACCGGCTTTGTTCCTGGTTGTAACCGGCAATGGCTGTGAGATGGTGCGGGCCGAAATCCTTGTCAAAGGTACCATATATATTGAATACAGTGTAATTATCGAACGTGGTACTCCGGTATGCCTCGTTGTTACCAATTTCCCGTACATCTCCCGGTCCATACCCTAGTTTGTATTTAGAATAATTCCACCTGTAATTATCATTACCTCTTCTAACCGTAAAATCAGCATTTACTCGTACCATTCTCTCCCAGAATGACAACTCCCCGGTAAAGGTCGACTGGATATTGGTGTATTTGTCATTCTCCGTGCCACCCTGGGTAAGTCGAGCTCCCGTTTCTCCAACTGACGCTGCTCCAATGTTATTTGTTAAATCACTATTGGCCCATGTCCCATCGGGATTTTTGTCCCAGTCATAAGGTTCCATATCGTAAAGAGCCCCGATATTAAGATAACTGGGTTTGGTTCGGTCGGTCGTGGTTATCACCGTATTATTACCAATGGTAGCCCATTCAAAAAGTTGGTAATCCACCTTGCTTCTGATGCTGTATCGATCGAATACGTCGTCGGCAATTTTAAGGGCTCCGCTCTGGGTATCATAAGCTCCGGATAAATAAAATCTTGTTTTCGCAGTACTGCCATCAATGGTGATATGATGCTTTTGGGAAAAAGCATATTCAGCCAAAAAATATTCTGTCCAGTCTTTGTCACCCATGTATTCCCATGATGTTGGATCGTTCGGATTTATCCTTACGCCGGGCAATGAAGGATCCTCTGACCGTTGTTTTGCCCACAGATAGGTTTCATCGCTGAAGTTCATGTTATCCCATGGCGTATTGTCAGTGGAGGTTTCCTTCAGACGCAAATAAATATACGGGTCTGTGATTTTGTTTGGTAAAACAGTAGGTTTCTCCCATGACAGGTTATTATTATAAGTGACATGTATCCCTTCCCTCATGCCTGATTTTGTAGTGATTAAGATCACTCCAAAAGCTGCACGAGCCCCATAAATGGCAGCCGAAGAAGCATCTTTCAACACCGAGATGCTTTCAACATCCTGGGGTGTGAGCCTGTTTAATTCAATCGCATCAGAAGGTACGCCGTCGATAAGAATAAGAGGCTCACCTGCATTGATTGATGTCATACCACGAATATTGATTTCAGCAGCTTTCCCGGGTTCCCCGCTATTGAAATCAATGTTCAGGTTCGGTACTATACCCTGCAAACCCTGTGAAATGTTGGTGATCGGACGGCTTGCTAACTCCTCAGCATCCACATGATCAACGGCACCCGAGAGGTTAATTTTTTTCTGTGTACCGTATCCTACTACGATTACTTCTTCCAAACCGGCAATATCCTCTTCAAGGATGACATCGATAACTGACTGAGTCCCAATTGTAATTTCCTGAGTCTTCATACCGATATAGGAAAAGACCAGGATTTCAGCTTCTTCGCCAACGTCAAGCGTGTATTCCCCATTTACATCAGTAATGGTTCCTTGCATAGTTCCCTTGACTAGAACTGTCACACCTATAAGAGTTTGCCCAGCCTGATCTGTTACGGTTCCTGTAATTACGTTTTGGGTTTGCAAAACCTCTCTAACTTCTCCCTTTCCATCTCCATCATTCCCCAAAAAGTAATTTACATTTGAAAATGCCTGTATCGTTGCAAATGCTGAAAGCAAAAAGATACAAACAAATTTCGTTTTTCGTGATTTTTTCATAGTAAAAAATTTTAGTTGAAATTTGATTTTAGGGTTATATATTTGAAATTTAATTTAAAATTAATAAAAAATGTAATAATGTTAAAATTAATTATTTCTAACCTGACGTATTCATAAATATTATCTTTTTCAATATTTATGAATAGTACAGGTTAACCCTGACTGGGGAAAATCAATAGTTGAGGGAAGCTCAACTATTGATTATTCCTATCGTCAGAAGAATAATTCACTTATTTTGTGAATTATTCAGGCTAAATGAAAATTTGGTAAATTTAAAAAAAAAAGTCACAATATCTAAAAAGCTATTCAATAATATCCGGAATATATAACTAATATATGTAGTTCAGTTTTTATTTCATTGTATCGGAATTTATTCTCCGCCTCCCGATAGTTATCGGGATGGCGGATCATGGCCCCGCTTACCATCGGGGCTAAGTTCAATGTTTATGGCTTGATAATGGCTAATTTCATTATACTTTGCATTTTTAAGTCGGCAATCTTCAGTCGGCAGTCGGCAATCTGAAGACTGGACTATTTAATGTCAGTCCATAAAGTCAAACATTCTCGAAATAAAGCAACAAATAACAAAAAACAAA
>JAUWBB010000100.1 GCA_030605195.1 Bacteroidota bacterium | reverse complement strand
TTCAAATCGATTATGATTCTGACCGAAACAGACCTGAATTAATCCTGTTCCGGAATCAGTTGACCCAAATCGATGCGAGTAGTAATTTATTAAAGACCAAACGTTTACCAAAACTCTTTGCCTTCGGACAGGTTGGATACGGCCGACCGGGTCTGAATTTTTTAAATGATGAATTTGACACATATTACCTTGTGGGAGCAAAGCTCTCATGGAATCTATTTGACTGGAATCAAAACAAAAGAGAGAGAAATATCCTGGCTATTCAAAAAGACAGGGTAGTTACCCGGCGGGATGTTTTTAATGAGCGAATTAACATCGAAATAAAGAAAAAACGGTCTGAAGTGAAGAAATATGAAAAGCTTATTGCATCAGATAACGAAATAATAAAATTAAGAAAAGCAATTGTTGAAACTTCCTCATCCAAATTTGATAACGGAGTTATCACTTCGACCGATTACCTGAATGATCTGAACGCCGAAAAACAGGCCAGGATAAACAGGGAATTGCATAATGTTCAATTAATGCAGGCGAAAGCTGATTACATCGTGATTAAAGGAACCAGGGATAATTAGAGTCTGTATTTAAACTACAACAATTTTAAATAATAAAATTCCAATCCCGAAAGCTTTCGGGACAAATTATAAATAACAAATAATAATCAAATAGAATAATAGAAACTTACAGAATCAAAAAAATAAATACCTATATTCCCCTATAAAAAGAGGGGTGTAGGGGTGTGTCATATAAACAAATATTATTTATTTTTTTGATTTCATCGACTTTATAGACAAGCACTAATTAGGCTCTATTCTTAATATTAAATGGAACGTTTGAGCGAACTTGAGAGCGAAAACCTCATGAGCGGGATGTGGGAAGGATTGTGGGAGCGAATAATAATGGAATGATGCTTGCCCGTTGAAATGCGACGCAGGAGCTATTTCTACATGGGAATGATAAATAAATGAATAGTTATCAGATTATATATAACTAAAAAATCTTCGTTATGAAAATTTTACAAAACGCTATGATAGCCGTTTTTATAACAGGATTACTAGCCTGTTCCGGAACGAATGACACATCGGATGCTTACGGTAATTTTGAAGCCGTTGAAATAATTATTTCATCCGAAACCGCTGGAGTAATTCAGGAATTTAAACTTGAGGAAGGTCAA
Source organism: Bacteroidota bacterium (assembly GCA_030605195.1). Lineage (GTDB taxonomy): Bacteria > Bacteroidota > Bacteroidia > Bacteroidales > VadinHA17 > CAZEWS01. The sequence continues at coordinate 7,969 of JAUWBB010000100.1, read as the reverse complement.
ACCATTCATGAAGGACAGATACTGGGCTGGGTTGACACCATACAGATGGATTTGAGAAGGAAGCAAATAGTAGCGCGGAGAAACGCGATTTTAACCCGGTTCGACAATGTAAAAGCTGAAATTGCCGTCCAGGAGCAACAAAAGAAAAATCTCCTGGTCGAAAAAAACCGTTTAGAGAACCTGATTGAAGATGGTGCTGCTACACAAAAACAGATGGATGACCTGACAGCCAATCTTGATTTGTTGGATACCCGGATCAGAGCTGTTCGAACCCAACTCAACAATGTTCACGCGGAACTGGAAGTGATTAACACGCAAATTGAACAGGCTGAAGATCAAATTAGAAGAGCTTATCTTCTTTGCCCACAAACCGGGACCGTTCTGGAAAAATATGTTGAAGTTTTTGAAATGGTGGGACCAGGAAAAGCTCTTTATAAGTTGGCTGACTTAAGCAATATGATTTTAAGGGTTTATATAAGTGGTTCCCAGTTGTCTCAAATAAAGTTTGGACAGAAAATATCCGTATTGGTTGACAAAAACGATAAAGAATATTTTACTTTGGAAGGAAAGATCATCTGGATCTCTCCTGAGGCGGAATTTACACCAAAAATCATTCAAACGAAAGAAGAAAGGGTGAAATTGGTATATGCAGTGAAAGTTCAGGTTAAAAATGACGGGAGATTGAAGATAGGAATGCCGGGAGAAGTTAAATTTTAAGAGGCTTAGTAATCATGGTATTATCAGTTGAAAATTTGATTAAAAATTATAAGGAGATAAAAGCGCTTAAAAGTATTACTTTTTCTGTTCAGGAAGGGGAGATATTTGGGCTAATCGGGTCCGACGGTGCCGGAAAAACAACCCTTTTCCGGATCATCGCTTCCTTATTGCTTCCTGATAACGGCAGGGTAACCATGTTTGATATGGACGTGGTCGATAAATATAAAGAAATCCGTGAAATAATCGGGTATATGCCGCAAAGGTTCTCATTGTATTATGACCTGACCGTTGAAGAAAATCTGGCATTTTTTGCAACAGTTTTTGGAACAACCATCCGGGAAAATTATGATCTGGTAAAAGATATTTATTCACATATTGAGCCTTTCAGAAAACGAAAAGCAGGAAAACTTTCAGGTGGTATGAAACAGAAACTGGCTCTTTCGTGTGCGCTCATTCACCGGCCAAGACTTTTACTCCTTGATGAACCAACAACCGGTGTAGACGCTGTTTCCCGAAAAGAGTTTTGGGAGATGCTAAAGAACCTGAAAAATAAGGGGATGACCATTCTGGTATCTACTCCATATATGGATGAAGCACGATTATGTGACAGGGTTGCCCTAATTCAGGATGGAAGGATACTTACCCTTGAAAAACCTGAAAACATCATAAAGAACCACGATCGTAAGCTTTTGGCTATCCGGTCGGATAATATGTATGGTCTGATTACTGATCTTAGAAATGATCCAAATGCCTTTTCGGTGCATCTATTCGGACAGCTTGTGCACTATAACCAGAAAAATCGTTTGGCAGATAGGGACAGAATTTTTAATTATCTAACAGAAAAAGGTCATCAAAACATTGATATCCATCATATTGATCCAATAATTGAAGATTGTTTTATGAATTTGATGGAGAGAAACAAGTAAGCAGTAGGCAGAGCGGAGCGCTGAGCGCATAGAGCGAAGGGCGTGGGGAAAAATGAAGGTTAAGGTTGAGGTTGAGAGGTTGAGGAATTGATGTCAAACTGGTAGACTTGGAAACTGGGAGAGACCTGTCAGCGTCTGAAAGACCTGGCAGGGTCTGCGGGTAGGCTGGCAGGGAAGGGAGACCTGCCTGCCCACCGTAGTATGCGAAGGCGGGGCAGAGTTTGAGAAAAGAAAGTAGGAAGAAAGTTAGTGGGTTAGTGAGTTAGTATGTTAGTGAGTTAGTGGGTTAGTAGGAAGACAAAAGGAAAAAGATAAAAGTTTAAGAGCAGAAGGGGCGAAAAGTAGGACGAAGCTCCGGTTCGTCATTTTATTTCAGATAGACCAAGGGGCATGGAGTTTGACAGTGTTGTAGCAGATTGTAAAACAAATAAACCGAGAACCACGGTGAAATATGCTCCTTCGTCGCATTTCACCCCGTAGGATAAATCGATAAATCCAACGGGGTGAACGTGGCAGGCTGAGAACCGAAAACCAAAATCATGCAACAAGCAGAGCAAATAGTTGTAATTGAAGCAAAAAATCTGACGAAGAAATTCGGAAACTTTGTAGCCAATGATGACCTTACTTTTCAGGTATTGAGTGGTGAAATATTTGGCTTCCTTGGGGCTAATGGTGCCGGTAAAACTACAACTATGAGAATTCTATGTGGTTTGTCCACGCCTACTTCAGGAGAAATTTCCGTAGCGGGTTATGATGTTTACACCGAAACGGAAAAGATCAAGAGAAATATTGGTTATATGAGTCAGAAGTTTTCGTTGTATGAGGACATTACCATGTATGAGAATATCCGTTTATTTGGTGGAATATACGGATTATCCCGAAGGACTATCAGACGACGGGCTGATGAATTGATGGAGAAACTGGAATTGAAACATGCCAGGAATATGTTGATATCTTCCTTTCCTCTTGGATGGAAACAAAAGTTGGCTTTTTCAATTGCTATTATTCATGATCCCAAGTTGGTTTTTCTGGATGAACCCACAAGCGGGGTTGATCCAATAACCCGGCGGCAATTTTGGGATTTGATTTACGAGGCATCTTTTAATGGTATAACCATATTTGTTACAACACATTATATGGACGAAGCAGAATATTGTGACAGGGTATCCATAATGGTGGATGGAAGAATTGAAGCGCTGGATACTCCGCGAAAGTTAAAATTAAGATATGATGCTGAAGATATGAATGAGGTGTTTCTGAAAATTGCACGAGCATAAAGCATTTCATAGAGTTAAATGTTATATGTTATACGTTAAATGTTATATGTTAATAGCTAAAAACTTATAACTAATAACTATTAACCAAATAACTAATAACTTATAACTATTAACTAATAACTTATAACAATTAACGGGTGAAACGGTTTATCGGATTTGTCAAGAAAGAATTCTTACACATATTCCGGGATGTGCGTACCATGCTGATCTTATTTGGTATGCCCGTGGCTCAAATACTGCTTTTTGGTTATATCGTGACCAATGAATTGAAAGATATCCGCATTGCCATATACGATCAGTCAAAAGATCATGTAACCCGGGAAATAACAGATAAAATTTGTTCCTCCCGCTTTTTTATTCTCGACAGGACTCTGTCAAATATAAATGATGTTGAAAGCATATTTAAGGAGGGAAATGTGAAGGAAGTAATCATTTTTGAACCGGATTTTGCAAAGAAACTGGAAAAAGAAGGAACAGCAGGGATACAAATACTGGCTGATGCCTCGGACGCCAATACGGCTAATCTTATTGTACAATATACCTCGGCTATTATTCGCATTTACATTTTCCAGAAAATGCGTATGGACAAAACGCCCATGCAAATTATACCGGAGGCCAGGATGATGTATAACGAGGAGATGAAAGGTGTTTATATGTTTGTGCCGGGTATCATGGCTATGATCCTGGTTTTAATTTCAGCAATGATGACATCTATTTCCATTGCACGGGAAAAAGAACTGGGTACAATGGAGATTCTTTTGGCATCTCCCCTCAAACCCATTCAGATTGTGCTGGGGAAAGTCACACCCTATGTTGTCCTGTCTTTTATCAATGCAGTTAGCATTATTCTGCTGGGGAATTTTGTTTTCCATGTTCCGGTTGCAGGAAGCGTTGTTCTGCTAATGGCTGAAAGCATATTATATATTTTTCTGGCATTATCCATTGGGCTTTGGATTTCAACCATTGCAAAAACCCAGCAAATGGCCATGTTTATATCTCTTTTTTCCTTGATGTTGCCAACCATCCTGTTATCAGGGTTTATTTTCCCCATAGATAACATGCCCGATATTTTGCAATGGTTCAGTGCTCTGATGCCACCAAGATGGTTTATTATTATCATAAAGAGTATTATGTTAAAGGGTAACGGGTTTATTTACATTTGGAAAGAAACATTGATTTTATTTCTTATGATTTTGTTTTTTATAGGATTAAGTATAAAGAATTTTAAAATACGATTGGAGTAAAAGGTAAAACCTGCCAGGGTCTGCGGGCAGGCTGGCAGGGAAGGGAGACCTGGCAGAGTTTGGAGAAAGGAAACTGGGTGATGGGGAGATTGGAAGACTGGGAGAGACCTGCCAGCGTCCGAAGGACCTGGCAGAGTCTGTGAAGGAGAAGGGGAGAAAGGGTGAGAGGGCAATGGGAAGTATGAAAGATGAAATATGAAGGATGAAGGATTAAGGAAGGTCAGTAGGACGAAGCTCCGGTTCGTCATTTTATTTCGGATTTCGAATTTTGAATTAGCAGGAAGCAGGGGAAATAGGCAGCAGGGATGGAGCTTGGGGCGAGGGGAAAGATGAACTGAACGATGAAGGATGAATTGAACTAAAAACTAGAACCATTCTGTGAGCTTTGCGATCAGAATGTCTCACGAGCGGGATTGAGCGAACGATTGGCTCGAACGAAGTAAGAGCCAATCTTCATGAGCTAGTTTCAGAGCCTGGATTGTGGGAGCGAATAACGATAGTGGGAGCGAGTAAACTAAAAACTATAAACTATTTAATGTAGAGCCGAATTGTATTCGGCTGGAACTCGGAACTCGGAACTTGAAACCAAAAACCAATCCATGCGAACAATTTTATTTCTAATACAGAAAGAATTCATACAGATATTCAGGAACAAAATGATGCTTCCTGTTATATTTATTATGCCTATGGTTCAGCTTATCATTTTATTGCATGCCGCGACATTAGAAATGAAACAAATAGAGCTCTTTGTGGTGGATAAAGATTTATCATCAACTTCACGGCGATTGATTGAAAATTTCAAACGTTCTCCTTTTTATATTTTAAAAGATTACTCCACGTCCATTGAGGAGGCTGAACAGGAATTACGACGCGGAAATGTTGATATTATTCTTCATATTCCTTCAGGGTTTGAAAGAGTCATGGTTCGCGAGAGTTCTGCTAAAATACAGATTTTAATTGATGCCATTAATGGTACTGCTGCCGGTTTGATCAATGGCTATACCCAGGCTATTATAGCCGGGTTTAACCAGAAAATCATTTCTGAATGGGTTGGGACAACAGGAACAAATCATTTCCAAAATATTGAACTAACTTATTCGTTGTGGTACAATCCCAGGTTAAATTATAAGATATTTATGTTGCCGGCTCTTATGGTAATGCTTATAACCATTATCGGGATGTTTCTTTCTGCCCTAAATCTGGTTCGTGAAAAAGAATTAGGGACCCTTGAACAGATCAATGTTACACCAATCCGGAAATATCAGTTTATTGTTGGAAAACTAGTTCCTTTCTGGATAATTGCTCTTTTCGAACTGGCATTTTTGATGGTTATCGGAAAATTGTTTTTCAATCTTCCGGTTCTGGGCAGTGTTGGATTACTATTTGGATTTGCTTCGGTTTATCTACTGGTGGTTATGGGTGTAGGTTTGTTTATTTCAACAATCTCTCAAACGCAACAACAGGTTATGTTTGTGTCGTTTTTCTTTATGATCCTGTTTATCCTGATGAGCGGAATTTTTACACCGGTTGAAACCATGCCGGATTGGGCACAAAAAATAAATATCATTAATCCTTTGGCTTACTTCATGAGAGTAATTCGTATGGTGATATTGAAAGGATCCGGATTTTCAGATATTTTAAAAGAGTTTATTTCACTTTCTGTTTTTGCATTTATTATCCTTTCACTGGCTGTATGGCGTTACCGTAAAACCACCTAAACACTAAAATCAGGCAGGTATCAAATTAAGTCCAAATCTCTCAGACAGGTTTCAATTTTATTCCAGGTTAACTCAATATCAGGATCCAATCCCACCGAATAACGAATCAGCCCTTTGGACATGCCCATTTCTTTCTGGATGTCTTCAGGCACTTCAGATGAAGTACTGGATCCTGAATGGCAGAATAATGTTTTAAAATATCCAAGGCTTACAGCAAGATAACCCACTCCTTTTTCCTGCATGGCTACCATTAATTCACCAACCTTATCCGTTGTGTTAAAATCCAACGCGATCATGCCTCCAAAACCAAATTGAACATTCATAAGCTTTTTCATGAGATTATGGCCAGGATGATTTTCAAGACCGGGATAGATAACCTTTAATCCATTCTCAAGGAATTTCCCGGCCAGAAACATAGCGTTTTTACTGTGTTTTTCAAGTCGTATATGAAGTGTAAACAGGTTTTTATGTATGCCGGCTGCTTTAATCGGATCCAAGACCGGACCCAGTAACATTGCCGTTCCGTTATTCACATCGATCAGCGAATTAATAAATTCTTCCGTACTGCAAATGGCACCGGCAACACAATCATTTTTTCCATTAATAAATTTTGTAAGACTGTAAACGACGATATCGGCACCAAGCCGGCAGGGTGTAAAGATCATGGGAGAAAACGTATTGTCTACCATTAGTTTTAGTCTGTGTTTTTTCGCGATGGTTGCTAATGCAGGAATATCTGATATTTGCAAAAGAGGGTTAGTTACGGTTTCGGTATAGATCAACTTGGTATTTGATTGAATGGCCTTTTCAACTGCCTCCAGATCGGTTATATTTACAAAGCTTACACCAATATTAAATTTGGGTAAATAATTCTGAAAAAACGCATATGTTCCTCCATAGGTTGTCATAGCTGTAACTATATGATCGCCTGAATTACAAATCTGGAGTATAGACGAAGTAATAGCAGCCATTCCGGAGCTGGTAACCCAACCCGCTTCGGTTCCTTCCATTGCAGCCAGGGCATTGGCTAATACATGGTTAGTAGGATTCCAGTGCCTGGAATACAGAAAACAACCTTCCGTTTTACCTTCGAAGGTATCTGTCATTACATCTGCTTTTGAAAAAGCAAAGGTGGCAGAGTCAGAAATGGATGGATTAACTCCGTCATACGGACTTAAATTCATCGAATTTTGTAAAGCTATTGCCGGATCAAATTTCATGATATTAAATTTTAAATTTTACTAAAGTTAACTAATCCTTTTGGGTTTTACAATGCTTAATAACAGACAGAGAAAAAAGAAGGTTAAGGCTAAGGTTGAGGTTAAGGTTGAGGAAGAAGATGCAAGGAGCATGTAGCACGGGGCAAAGAGCAAAGAACTGAGAGGGGAAGACTGGGAGAGACCTGCCAGCGTCTTAAAGACCTGGCAGGGTCTGTGAAGGAAGAAGGGGAGAAAGGGCGAGAGGGTGAAGTATGAATTTCGGATTTCGAACGTTTTGCGCAGCAAAACCTTAGAAAGCAGATTAATGGACACAAAAATCGGAGAACAGAAACAATTGAATCGTAAATCCTGAAACCTGAAACCTGAAACAAATACCCGTTTCATCAGGTGCAAGATTGGTACAAATTGAACGCTTTCCTGAAAATTTTATGTTCCGTTTAACAGAAGAAGAAACAGATTTTATGGTCTAGCAAAATGCGATACCTTCCAAAAAATACCTGGGTGGATACTTGCCTTATGGTTTTACGGAACATGGCGTTTTAATGCTTGCTTTGAATACTTGAAACAACTGGAACAAACAAAACAGGAAGGGTCGGAACAGGAACCCAGGATAGTAATTGAAGGATACAGAAAAAGAAAAGAAGTTGCCGGATATATTAAGCAGAAAAAATCTAATGAACATAAGAAACCCGTTGGATAATTTAAGAATATAAAGTAAATTGGTGCTTTTTTAACACCGTTTATTAATAGTACCATCTAACAAGACAAAACGCTACCACCCTTCTGTAAAGTAGAACTACTCTTTGATCTATGAAGGAGTAAAAAGGTCTTATTCCGGTGAAGATTTTCATGTTCAATTTCCAACTT
>JAUWBB010000313.1 GCA_030605195.1 Bacteroidota bacterium | reverse complement strand
AATGAACCAAATCACAATATTCAAAACTGTTTCGGTCATTTGATAATTGATATTTGGAATTTATTTATTCACAATATAATTAATTTTCAAAGGTGTTCATGAGCTCACTTCGTTCGGTTGTTATTTGTTTTTTGTTATTTGTTTTTTGGTCCCGATAGCTATCGGGATTAATTCAAAATTTGTTTGACTTTATGGACTGACATTAAATAGCCCAGTCTTCAGATTGGCGACTGCCCGAAGGACTCCTTTGGAGAAGATTGCCCGCCCGTACCGAACGGTACGTTCGGGCGGGCCGACTAAAAAAAAAGTATAATGAAATTAGCCATTATCAAGCCATAAACATTGAACTTAGCCCCGATGGCTATCGGGGCGATCTCATGAACGAAGTGAGTAAATTCCTATACAATTAGTGGATGAATCAAATTGAGCCATCAGAATTAATACTGAATCCGGACGGCAGCATTTTTCACCTGTATTTAAAACCTGGGCATGTTTCCGATACCATTATCCTTGTTGGTGATCCGGATCGTGTTGAGTTGATTTCAGGCTTTTTCGACAGCATTGAAGTTAATATCCGGAACAGGGAATTTCTGACACATACAGGAAGCTGTAAAAACAAACGTTTAACCGTCATATCAACGGGCATTGGAACAGATAATATCGACATCGTGATTAATGAGCTTGATGCCCTTGTTAATATTGACCTGAAAAAAAGAATTCCCAGGGAAAAAACAACTTCGCTTAATCTGATCAGAATTGGCACGTCCGGAGCTATTCAAAAAGAGATACCGATTGGCTCTTTCCTGCTTACAAAAACAGCAATTGGTTTTGATGGTTTATTAAATTTCTATGCAGGCAGAACAAAAATTTCTGATCTGAAATTCGAACAATCATTTACTAACTTTGTAAACTGGAAGGCTGATTTTCCATCCCCTTATGTAGTCGAAGCAGATGAGTGCCTGTTGACGAAACTAAAAGGAGATAAAATCATTGAAGGAGTTACAATTTCCGCTCCGGGTTTTTATGGTCCGCAAGGCAGGGTTATCCGGTTACAGACAGCCATGCCGGATTTGAACAGGAAAATTGCAGCCTTCGAATATGAGGGAGAAAAAATTACGAATTACGAGATGGAAAGCTCGGCTATTTATGGGCTGGCGAAACTGCTCGGGCATCGTGCAGTCACCATTTGTGCCATCATTGCCAACCGGGCTTCAAAAGAATTTAGTTCAAATTACAAACCAATTATTAAGGAACTGATTGAATATACGTTGAGCAGGCTGATTATATAATTATTAACAAAATACTTACAAGCTGTTAAATAAGGTGAACTTACAAAGAATTCAGCAATTTTAATCGAAAACTAAGTAGCCACAATTGTCATTTATATAATAGAACGTTAATGACGCGCAAACTACGGATAATCACAAATATTGAACTAAAATATCAGCGAAAATCAGTGTCATCCGTGTCATCCGTGTTCTATAAAAAAAGGTAAGGCAAGTTATACTGAAAAATTGCTCTTGACAACAAACAAAGAAATACAAGCCTTAATCGCCCTTCTGGATGATCCGGATACTGTGGTTTTCGATACCGTAACAAAAAGTCTGCTGGAGCATGGTAGGGATGCTATTTCTGAATTGGAGAAAGCATGGGAAAGCATATTAAACGAAAAGATGCAGGAACGGATTGAAGTACTGATACAGAGGATTCAAATAAATTCGACACAGGTTGAATTGAAATCGTGGTTAGATGGAGGGGCAACTGACCTGCTTGAAGGTGTTTATTATATTGCCAAATATCAATATCCTGATTTAAAGATCGAGCCATTGAATGAAGAGATTGATAAGATCAAAAAAGATGTTTGGCTTGAATTGAATGAAAATTTAACTGCCCTGGAAAAAGTAAAGATACTTAACCATATTTTATTTGATATTTACAAGTTTTCGAGGAACAGGGCAAATTTTTACGATCCGCAAAACAACTATATTAATACGGTATTAGAAACCAAAAAGGGAAATCCGGTTTCGCTATCGGTTATTTATATTTTGGTTTCCCGGCAGTTGGAAATTCCGGTATATGGTGTAAATTTGCCACGGAATTTTATCCTGGTCTACATGGATGAATTAAGATCGGAGGAGACCCGGCACGAAGAGTTGGACAAGCATGTTTTATTTTATATCAATCCATACAATAAGGGAGCGGTATTGGGAAAAAAGGAAATCGACTTCTTCATTAAACAGCAAAAACTAAAACAACAACGATCTTTTTATGTTCCCTGTACAAATGTTGGGATAATTCAAAGATTAATACTAAATTTGATTTTTTCTTACGAAAAGCTGGGCTATCCGGATAAAATAAAAAGTTTTCAGGAATTATTTAAGATTGTTAAATAACATGAGTTCGCGATAAGAATAAATTATTTAGTGCTTGTCCATAAAGTCAAACAAAGATTACATAAGCACCCCCGTACAGTCATCCTTCCTTACGGGGCAGGCAAATAACAAGTATCAAATGACAACCGAACGAAGTGAGCTCATGAACACCTTTAAAAATTAATTATTATGTGAATAAATAAATCTCAAATTCCAATGACTAAAAAATCAAACAAATTCTTTTATATGTGCTGTTTGGATTTTGTTTTTTCAAACATTGGATATTATTTGTTATTTGTTTTTTGAGATTTGTTATTTATTTATAAACGAAATATAGAGTTTATAGACAGACTCTATTTAGTTCTGATTATTAAAATATTGACTAACTTCGCCCTTTAGGGCGGAGGATAAAAATCAAGCATAATATTGGGCTTCAGTCCTTCAATTTAATTTTTCAGCAAACCTTAAATAAAAACTTGATCTATGGCTGACACAAATAAATCCAAAATCAAAAAACAAACATCTGATGAAATTGATCTGGTGGATTTAACAAAAAAGATTTCCAGAAGTACAGGGAAAATGTTGTCTTCCTTATTTAATTTTTTAAAAACCATTTTTCTTCAAATATTAATATTTATTATCAAAAAATTTGTTTATTTATTAATATTTGTTGTTGCAGGAGCCATTATTGGAGGTATTATCTCATATAGAGAAAAACCTTATTATGAAACCCATTTAATCATGCGCTCAAATTTAGTTTCAAATGTACAAATGATAAATTATGTTAATAGAATACATACGCTTTGTAATGGAGAAAACATTATTGGCCTTTCTCAAAGTTTGAATCTTGACACTACCATGGTAAAAAGCATAAAAGATTTACAAGCATTTTGGATGATCGATAAAAATAATGATGGAATTGGAGACTACCTGGATGAAAAAAATGAATATATTGGTCTATATGATACCACAAGATATAAAATAAGACTCCGGACTGAATTTAGTGTAAGACTTAAGGTATATGATCATTCTATTATTGAAGAAGTTCAACATGGCCTGGAATTTTATATTAATTCAAATGATTATTTTATCGGCATAAGTGAATTTAGAAAAGCCCAGCTTAACAATCTTATATCTAAAACTGATAATGAAATCTTTATTCTTGACAGTCTTAAAAGATTTGAATATTTCACAAGCGAAGAAATTCCTGAAATCACATTTGATAAATTTTTAATCCGAAGCGGAGAAAATCAAGAAGCAAGATTATTACATGGCAGTGTATTAAGTCTTTTTAGAGATAAACAATCGCTGGAACGAGACTTATCGTCAGCAAGCGGTCCGATAACAATTTTACAGGACTTTCCACTAATTCAAACACCTGTCAATACTTTAACAAAATATACAGTAAAATTCAGTAAGATTTTTTTAGCAATTGGATTTATTATTTTAATCCTGATTGATCAAAGAAAAAACATTATGAAACTAACAAGAGAAACATAAATTTATTAGGGTATTGAAGATTAGCCCTGTATTTTAAATAATAAATGTCGAATGTGATGACGCTTTGGTCACACCCTGACTAAAACGTCAGGGTTAAATAAAAAATGTTAAAGTTGTTTTCGCGTTACAACCGTCTTGTTCCGTTCT
>JAUWBB010000048.1 GCA_030605195.1 Bacteroidota bacterium | reverse complement strand
TCCGGAAAATGCCCCCATAATAGCAAGGGTTAAAAACAAGGGTATTAAGGTGATTTCTGAAATCGAGTTTGCCGGTCGCTATTCCCACGCACGAAAAGTATGTATCACAGGTAGTAACGGGAAAACAACAACTACTTTCCTTATCTGCCACATGATGAAAAAAGCGGGTTTAAACGTGGGAATAGCCGGGAATGTGGGAAGAAGCCTCGCGTTGCAAATAGCCGAAAATGATTTTGATTATTTAGTTATCGAATTAAGCAGTTTTCAACTTGACGGAATGTATGATTTTAAAGCAGAAATTGCCATTCTGCTGAATATTACTCCGGATCATTTAGACCGGTATGGTTACGAGATGAGCCAATATGTTAAATCGAAGTTCAGGATTATCCTGAATCAGGGAGAAAATGATTTTTTTATTTATTGCTCCGATGATGAAATTATTCTTGATGAATTGAAAAAGAGAAAACTACAAGCAGCTAATCTTCCTTTCTCAATTAGAAAGAAAGAAAATCAAGCCGCTTTTATAAATAAAGATCAAATACAAGTAATATATAAAAACAAAAAATTTGCCATGTCAATACACGATCTAGCCTTAGCAGGGAAACATAATACTTACAATTCAATGGCTGCTGCAATAGCAGGTAATGTTTTGAATATCCGAAAGGAAATCATCAGGGAAAGCCTCAGTGATTTTCAGGGTGTTGAGCACAGGCTGGAGCCTGTAATAAAAGTTTACGGAATCCAGTTTATTAACGATTCGAAGGCTACTAATATAAATTCTGCCTGGTATGCTTTGGAAATCATGTCTGGAAAAATAATCTGGATTGTTGGCGGTATAGATAAAGGGAATGACTATTCAGTCCTAATGGGACTGGTAAAGGGAAAAGTTAAGGCTATCATATGTCTTGGAAAAGATAATTCAAAAATACATAAGGCTTTTTCCGAAGCTGTTGAAACCATTGTGGATACTAATTCAATGGCCGAAGCAGTAAAGACGGCTTATTATTTAGGGAAAAAGGGTGATACTGTTTTATTATCACCGGCGTGTGCCAGTTTTGATTTGTTTGAAAATTATGAAGATCGCGGACGTCAGTTTAAACAGGCAGTAAGGGAACTATAAATATGAGAGAACGATTTTGGAAATATGCTAAAGGAGACCGGATCATTTGGGCGGTAATTTTTGTTTTATCTATTTTCTCCATTCTTGCCGTTTACAGTTCAACCGGTACGCTGGCTTACCAGCGAATGGGAGGTAACACAACCTATTATCTGATAAGACATAGCGTAATCCTTTTTGTTGGAATATTGATTATTTTTATAACCCATTTGATACCGTATAGGTATTATTCCCGCCTTTCCCAGGTTTTCCTTTATCTTGTCATCCCGTTATTAATTGTAACCTTGTTAGCAGGAACAAGCTTTAACCAGGCTTCCAGGTGGTTGACACTCCCGGGACTTGGATTTACAATTCAAACTTCAGATTTTGCAAAATTAGCCCTGATCATGTATATCGCGAGGGCTCTTTCCCTGAAACAGCAGGTAATAAAAAGCTATAAGGAAGCTTTTGTTCCAATTATGGTTCCTGTAATTCTTGTTTGCATGCTCATCCTGCCGGCAAACCTTTCCACGGCTTTAATCTTGTTCGGCACCTCTATCATTTTAATGTTTATCGGCCGAATCAGTATTAAACATCTTTTTGCCTTCGCGGGAATTGGTGTTTTGGTTGTTTCACTTTTTATCGGAGGAGCCTTTTTAATAGACAGAGAAGGAAGAATAAGTACCTGGAAAAATAGAATTGAAGATTACATAAGTGGCGAAAGCAAAGAAAATTATCAGGTTAAACAATCAAAAATAGCTATAGCAACAGGAGGATTATTCGGAAAAAAACCCGGTAAAAGTATTCAGAGAAATTTTTTGCCAAATCCTTATTCCGATTTTATTTTCGCGATTATTATTGAAGAATACGGATTGATATTTGGTGGGTTGCCAATACTGTTTGCTTATCTTTTTTTATTATACAGGGCGGGTGTAATTGTTAAAAAAAGTACCCAGACTTTTCCGGCATTTCTTGCAATAGGATTAGTTATTACCATTGTCTTTCAGGCAATGGTAAATATGGCTGTGGCTGTCAATCTGTTTCCGGTCACAGGTCAAACGCTCCCTCTGATAAGTATGGGCGGATCCAGTCTGTTCTTTACCAGTATTGCTTTTGGTATCATTTTAAGTGTTAGCAGGGGAATTGAAAAAAATCAAATGGATGCAGAACCGGTCACAACATAAGATGAAAATAATCATTAGCAGCGGCGGAACCGGAGGTCATATCTTTCCGGCTATTTCTATCGCCAATGCCTTAAAGGAATTGGATCAGGGTATCAAAATACTTTTTGTCGGGGCGGAAAATAAAATGGAAATGAAAAAAGTGCCTGAAGCGGGTTATGAAATTACAGATCTTCCGGTAATTGGGTTTGATCGTAAATTTTCATTCAGGATATTTAACTTCTTTCTTCGATTATTGAAAAGCCTGAGAAAAGCAAAAATAATAATAAAGGATTTCCAGCCTGATGTAGTGGTTGGAGTTGGTGGATTTGCCAGCGGGCCCGCGTTGAAGGTTGCAAATTGCCTGGATATCCCAACACTTATTCAGGAACAAAATTCATATGCCGGGATTACGAATAAACTTTTGTCGAAAAAAACAGGGAAAATCTGCGTGGCATATGCAGGAATGGAGAAATATTTTCCAAAGGAAAAAATTATCCTAACAGGAAATCCTGTACGACAGGATCTTGATCATTTGCAAAGTAAAAAGGAGGAAGCCTTGCATTTTTTTGGATTGAGTAAAAATTTCCCGGTTATTTTAATTCTTGGCGGTAGTGGAGGTGCCCGGACTATTAATGAAAGTGTATGGTATCAACTGGAACAGATAGAACGAAGTAATGCCCAGATTGTATGGCAAACGGGAAAATTTTATTACAAGGAAGCGCTAAACAAAACGAAAGAGTATAAAAAGGGTAATTTGAAAGTATATGATTTTATAACAAGAATGGATTTTGCATATGCAGCTGCCGATGTTGTGGTATCAAGAGCAGGAGCAGGTACTGTATCAGAGTTATGCCTTGTAGGTAAACCCTCGATACTTGTGCCTTCACCAAACGTTGCAAAAGATCATCAGACCGGAAACGCGATGGCACTGGTGAAAAAAAATGCTGCAATCATTGTTAAAGATTCCAACGCGGTGGAGAAATTAATGAAGCGAGCGCTTGAATTAATTTATCATGAAAAAGAAAAAAAAATCCTGTCGGAAAATATTAAGAAGCTGGCATTGAAAAATTCAGCGGAAAAAATTGCGGAAGAAATTATTAAACTGGCAAAAAGGAGAAGATACCCGCCCGACTGAACTACGCCAGTCGGATGATCTAATGACGCGAACAAAGTGAGCAAATAAATGAATTTGACCAAAAAAGACAGGATGTATTTCATAGGTATCGGGGGTATAGGAATGAGCGCCCTTGCCCGGTATTTTATTGCCGAAGGATTTGAGGTAGCCGGATATGACCGGATTTCAACCTTTTTAACAGATGAGCTGAAACATGAAAACTGTGACATTCATTTCGCAGACAATATCCGGCAAATCCCCGGGAATTTTAAAAACAGGAAAAACAAGAACGAAACGCTTGTGATATATACACCGGCAATTCCGGAAAACCATTCTGAATTAATTTATTTCAGGAAACACAATTATGACATTATGAAGCGCTCAGAAGTTCTGGGCCTGATTACAAAAGACATGAAAGGAATAGCGATAGCAGGTACACATGGTAAAACAACCGTATCCGCCATTATTGCACATATCCTGAAACAATCAGATTTGGATTGTACGGCATTACTCGGTGGAATTTCGAAGAATTACAACACCAATTTTCTTTTGGGTAAAAGTGATTTTATTGTTATAGAAGCAGATGAATTCGACCGTTCATTTTTACAGTTGTTTCCTTACCTGGCCGTTATTACTTCAATAGATGCTGATCACCTGGATATATACGGAGATAAGAAAAACCTGAAAGAGTCCTTTCAACAATTTGCAAATCAAATCCCTGAAGGAGGAAAGCTTTTAATCAGGGAAGGACTGGATTTTAACTGTTTTACCAGGCATGAATTAGAACAGTACACGTATTCCCTTGAAGGAGAAGCAGATTTTTATGCCCGCGATATGACTTTAAAAGATGGTTTATATGTTTTTGATATCGTTACTCCGGGGAAAACCATCGAAAAAGTACACTTTGGATTTCCGGGTTTAATGAATGTTGAAAACGCTGTTGCTGCAGTGGGTGTGGCATGGGTATTAAAAGTTCCGCCTGAAACCATACGAAAAGCTTTGTTTAATTTTAATGGTGTTAAGCGAAGGTTTGATTTTCAGATCAAGACCGACAATTTAATTTATATCGACGATTATGCTCATCACCCCAGGGAATTGAAAGCATGTATACATTCGGTGCGGGAACTTTTTCCAGGGAAAAAAATTTGCGGAATATTTCAGCCTCATTTGTATTCAAGGACAATGTATTTTGCCGGTGACTTTGCAGCGAGTTTGGACGAATTGGATGAGCTTATTTTGCTTGATATTTATCCGGCTCGTGAAGTGCCTATTGAAGGGGTTAGTTCAAATATCATTTTTAATAAAATGAAGTTGCAGAATAAAACGATTTGTGAGAAAAACAAACTGCCTGAGCTAATCAGAAATAAAAATTTTGAAATACTGATTACACTCGGAGCCGGGGATATTGATAAACTTGTGGATCCTATAAAAAGTATATTGTTAAATAAAATCCATTGAATCTGATCCGTGCCAATGAGAAAAGTTAAAAACATAATCATTGGGATTCTTTTAATCTCTTATCTGGTTGTTGTCTTGGGATTAATCGTTGATAAATCCCAAAACTTGCCATGTAAACTTATTCGTGTAAACATCCTTGATTCATTGGAACAGGGATTTGTTACCGGGGAAGATATTCTGTCTGTAATTCAGGCCGGGCAAAAGAAAATACTGGGGTATCCCGTTGGAGGAATAAATACGGATAAAATGGAAAACTTGTTGAACGCTATTCCTTATAT
Source organism: Bacteroidota bacterium (assembly GCA_030605195.1). Classification (GTDB taxonomy): domain Bacteria; phylum Bacteroidota; class Bacteroidia; order Bacteroidales; family VadinHA17; genus CAZEWS01. The sequence continues at coordinate 6,968 of JAUWBB010000048.1, read as the reverse complement.
TAAAAGTGCTGAAATTTATAAAACCATTGATGGCGCATTAAATATAGATGTTGTGCAACGAAAACCGATTTTAAGGATATTCTACCGGAATATGCTGAACTATTATATCGACAGTGAAGGAGCAATAATACCCCTTTCGGACAAATTTACATCACGTGTTTTAGTGGCTAACGGATTTATTAATGAACCGTTCAAACCCAAAACAGCAACCAACATTAAGGAAACCGGAGAAGAGGGAACTATTATGGAATTGTTTCAGCTTGCTGAATTTATCAGCAATCATAAATTCTGGCATGCACAGATCCAACAAATCTATGTAGATAAAAACGGAGAATATGAACTTATTCCAAGAGTAGGAGCCCATATAATTTATTTTGGCGAATTTGATGGTTATAAAGAAAAGTTCAACAAACTATATGCAATCTATGAAAAAGGATTTAGCCGGGAAGGCTGGAATAAATATAAAACCATAAATCTAAAGTATAAAGGACAAGTGGTGTGTAAGTTAAGGTAAACTAAAAACTATAAACCATGAACAACACAAACCAATATGTTGCAGCAGTAGATATCGGAACAACCAAAATTGTTGCTATTATCGGTACGAAAAACGAAAACGGAAAGCTTGAAATCCTCAGTTTAAGCAAAGCTCTTTCAAAAGGGATTAAACGTGGGGTGGTTTTGAATATTGAGGAGACGGTCAATGCTATTCAAACAACCGTGGAAGATGTCCAGCTACGTTCGGGAATTAAATTTTCGGATATATATGTTGGTATCGCCGGACAACACATCCGAAGTATGCGAAACCGCGGATATATTAACCGTGATTCTTCAGAAGAGGAAATTACACAGGATGACATTATCAAATTAATTGATGATATGTACAAAATCCCTATTGGTGTAGGAGAGGAGATTATCCATGTTTTACCTCAGAACTTTATTGTGGATAATGAAACAGGAGTGAAAAATCCTGTTGGAATGTCAGGAACTCGTTTGGAAGCTAATTTTCATATTGTTATCGGACAGGTGGCTTCGGCAAAAAATATTGGGAAGTGTATAAATCGTGTAGGACTGGAAATCAATGAGCTGATCCTGGAACCACTCGCTTCGGCAGAAGCGGTCCTGACCGGTGATGAGAAAGAAGCCGGGGTTATCCTGGCAAATATTGGTGGAGGGACAACGGATGTCGCGGTATATTATGATAATATCATCAGGCATACAGCGGTAATACCATTCGGCGGGAATGTGATTACCAAAGATATTAAGGAAGGGTGTGCGATCCTCCACCGGCAGGCAGAATCGTTAAAAATACAGTTTGGGTCCGCGTTGGGTGATATTGCCCCTGACGATAAGGTGGTTACCATTCCTGGAATCAGTGGAAGGGAACCCAAGGAAATTTCATTTAAGAGCCTCGCGTATATTATTCAATCCAGGATGGAGGAGATTATCGATGCTGTGACTTTTGAAGTTGAAAATTCAGGATATTATGACAAACTGGCTGCAGGAATAGTACTGACAGGCGGAGGTGCACTTCTCAGGCATTTGCCACAGTTGGTTAAGTTTAAAACAGGATTGGATGTAAGAATTGGTTATCCGAATGAACACCTTGTTAGTGATGTTAGCGAGGAGATCAATCAACCGATGTTTTCAACAAGCATTGGTTTGATCTTGAAAGGTTATGAATATATGGAACATAAGAACAGGTTAGAAAATATCGAACAGCAAGATAGTAAGGTAACAGGGAAGAAGAAAGATGAAACCAGTGAAAAAGTAAGATTATTTGACAGATGGAAACAAACCCTTACCGATATCTTTGCCGAAAAGGATGCAGAGATGTGATGGGGATTTTCTATAGGTTGTGGGGTTGTAAGTTATATGTTAACTGTTATAAGTTATAAGTTAATTGCTTGGTACTAGTGTCGTGTCAACTGGCAATTGACGCTTTAATAAACCGCTAAGCGGGTAACGAAATGAAGTTTGATGCATAAATATTTTAAATCCGTGTCATCCGTGTCATCCGTGTTCTATTCTTATTTATATTGCGGTCTTAATACAATAATCCAAGACCGATGGTCTTGTTTTTAGATAGCAACTTAAATGTTGAGAGAACTAATATTTACCTATTGTATTATCCGGATGAACCATAAATAACAATTAACTTGAATATAAAAAAGAGACTCTTAAAAACTGAATAATTACTTTTTTTATTCAATAAAACGAATCATCATGCCCGAAGATTTAATGAATTTTGAACTCCCGGTTGAACGGTCATCCATTATCAAAGTGATAGGTATTGGAGGTGGGGGGAGTAATGCAGTAAACCATATGTTTCGCCAGGGGATAAAAGATGTAAACTTTATTGTATGCAATACCGATGCCCAGGCATTGAACAGCAGTCCGGTTCCGGTAAAGCTCCAGATAGGTGAATCCCTTACGGAAGGCAGGGGATCCGGAAATAAACCGGAAATCGGAAGAGAAGCCGCCGTTGAGAATCTCGATGATGTGATGGAAATTCTCTCGGGTAATACCAAAATGGTCTTTATTACAGCAGGAATGGGAGGAGGTACAGGTACCGGGGCTGCTCCGGTTATTGCCAAAGCTACAAAGGAAGTTGGAATCTTAACGGTTGCCATTGTAACCATTCCATTCAATTTCGAAGGACAACAACGCATCAATCAGGCTATAGAGGGACTAAACGAATTAAAAGAACACGTTGATTCGTTGCTGGTTATCAATAACGAAAAACTTCGGGAGATACATGGCGATCTTAAACTTTCCGATGCATTTGCATTGGCTGATAATGTCTTGTCAATTGCCGCGAAAGGCATTGCCGAGATTATTACCCTGCATGGTTATATTAATGTTGATTTTGCCGATGTGGAAACCGTTATGAAAGATTCCGGTGTTGCTGTCATGGGTTCAGGGGTTGCAGAAGGTGAAAAAAGAGCCATTAAAGCTATCGAACAGGCGTTAACATCTCCGTTATTAAATTCAAACGATATCACCGGGGCGAAAAGCATTCTATTGAACATCACATCCGGAACAACCGATGAAATAAGTATGGATGAGGTAGGTGAAATAACCGACTACGTGAATGCAACGGCAGCTAATGATGCACTGATTATCTGGGGAACAGGTATAGAAGAATCATTGGGAAGTAAAATCAATGTCACCATAATAGCTTCCGGATTCGAGGGCAATAGTATCCCTGAACTATATTTCATTGAGAAAAAAATGGACAGGGTTCCCTTAAAGGATGATATCCGAACCCGGCAAGTACGAGATGATATCCTTGAAGTGCAGGATAAAGATATGGGAACATACTGGCTTGACGAGTCGGATACAAGACAGCGAAGAATTGATTTTGAAGTGTCTGATGTCGTTGAAAATGCCCGGTCACATAAAACAAATGAATCAAGTGAATCGGATGATCAGACCGATCAGGAAAAAACCGCGAAACGAATACAGAAGCTAAAACAGTCTAATGAATATTATAAAGAACAGGGATATCAGAGAAAGGAAGTGCAGGAAAATATTGATGAACTTGAGGATGAACCCGCTTATGTAAGGAAAAATATAAGGCTTAAGCAACCTGAACATTCTTCGAAATCCAGGATTTCAAAATATTCCCTTTCTGAGGATGAGGAAAAAAAAGTCCAGCTAAAAACCGATAATTCATACCTGAATGATAATGTGGATTGATGTAGAGCCGAATTGTATTCGGCTGAAACCCGGAAAATTATCTTCGATTAGATCACTTTGCTAAGTTCGTATGGGGTATCATTGCTGACAAAAGACGAACGTTCTTCGGCTAAAGAAAAATGATTTTATAAAAATTATCATCAGTGACCGACTAAAATTTAAGAATCATTTATGTTCAACAATAAATGCCATTAAAACAGAAATTTTAATATATTTTTCTATATAAAAAGGTTAATTTTAAAAATAATGAGTCCACTCCGAAAAGTCATTTTTGACAGAATAATGACATAATGAAATGCTGGAATGCTGGAATAATGGGTGTTTCCAATATTCCATTTTTCCAATATTCCAAAGCGATGGACTTTTTAGAGTAGGCTCAATAATTATATGTTTAATTTTAAATTCGTAAAGCTATGCCTATTACTTTAGAAAATGTAAAAAAATATCAATCGAAGGGAAAAACTAGTAAATTAGTTAACTGCTTAGCACTTCAATATTCTGATATTAGAAAAGCTGCCTACCAAGCTTTAGTTGACATGAACTTCAAACCAACTACAGACAAAGAAATTGTGTTATTTAAAATAAATAATGGTGAGTTGGATGATCTTATTCAATATAAAAGCTTGTTTTTAGAAACCAGTATAATGTTATTGAATGATGAAATTCTTTTTAATGATATATCTAATGTAATAGTTAGTTTTGGAGCAGATGTTATTCCAGAATTGTTAGTTCACGTGAGTACTTTATTTAAATCATTAGATGGATTCTCTTCTGAAGAAAAAAAGTATATCAGCATTCAAACCTTAAATTCGATTGAAAAAGTATTATTGAAATTTGGTGATGAAGTAATTGATCAACTTGTTCCTATAATGACAAAAGAAAACAATAAAATAAGTATTGACATTTTAAGCATAGAAAAAGATGTTGATTTAATATCATTTATCGTAGAAATTTTAGGAGACTTAAAAGATAAGAGAGCAGTACCGGCATTATTACCATTATTGAAAAAGGCATCTATGATTTCAGTAATAGCAGGACTAAATCAAAATATTGCAGACAGGGCAAATATACAATTAGCTGCTGTAAACGCATTATCAAAAATTGCTGACCCCACAACTATAGAAACTCTTATGGATGTTAAAATTGAAGAGCATGGTTTGTCAACAGATAGTTCGTTAAAAGTACGTGAAGAGTTAAAAAAAGCTAAAATCAGAGCTTTTGTAAATATGGGTGATGTATCTATAGAGCCAATGCTTAATATATTAAACAATAAAAAGCGTGTTGATTTTTCTGCTATTGTAGTACTTGGTAGATTAAAATGTGAAAAGGCAATACCAATTATTGCTGAATATGGTAAAAAGTTATCATATAAAGAAGAAGCTATAAAAGCATTAAAGCAAATTAATACAAATGAATCAAAAGCGCTTGCAAAAGAGTTGGAAACTAAATGCTTTATTGCCACAGCAACATATGGTTCTCCATACTGTAATGAGGTTCAAGTATTACGGGAATATAGAAATAGAGTGTTGCTTCAATCATCTGTTGGAAAGTTATTTGTTGATATTTATTATTTTGTTTCACCAACTTTAGCAACTATTATTAGTAAAAATAATTGGCTAAAAAGATTTTCTAAATTAATTCTTGATAAAATATTTCAAATAATTTCAAATAAAATAACGGATTGAAAAAGCAACACATGGTATAGCCAATAAAGGTTTCAGTGGTATGCGAGCAGCATCACCTGCATCAAATTTGGTGCATCTAGATAAGTTGACAAGCCCGAACCCCTTACTGTTCATACCATCAAACGTTGTGTTTAATTGGGGGTGAAAAAAATTAAAAAATTATTTCCCGTGACAATGCTGTAAGCTGGATTTCAACTTCTTATTTTTCCTCCTCCTTTGCTGGGTTCAGCGTATGAGTTTTTTTTGAAGCCCATAATCTGTTATCGTCCTTTCAACGCTACGCTTGCTGACGTTATAACCCATTTGGGATAATTTTCGGGTTATTAAGTCCGTACTTGCAAGTGGATCAAGAAAACGCATCCTTATTATTTGATTTTCAAGCTCTTTTGTCCTTACTGGTTTTTTGTCAGAACCACGTTTCTTGTCCATTATTGCTTCTGAACCTTCATGCTCATAAACCTTTAATAACTGGTAATACCTTTGTTCGGTATATCCATATTTTTTTATTGCTTCATATACACCTATCGTACATTGTCCTTCAATGAGCATAGATAGTTTTATTAACCAATTATCATTAATTTTGATGCCAAATAAAATGAAATGATAAAGTCATACAGTTTTACAACACTAAATGAATTCATTATTTTACGCCAGGCTGATTTTCCGTATGCAAAAGGGGAACTTTCCTCGTTATTATATCATATTGGAGTTGCGGCAAAGATGGTGAACAAAAAAGTTAACAAAGCCGGCCTGGTTGATATTCTCGGAGAAGCAGGTGAAACCAATATTCAGGGTGAAGAACAGAAAAAACTGGATGTATTTGCTGATCAGAATTTTATCGCTGCTCTTCGAGCCAGTGATGAACGTTGCGGGATCATCACCGAAGAAAACAAAGAGATCATTACATAAAGAATATTGGATATCAAGCCGGAATTCCTGCATCAAAGGATCCCGTTTTATACCGGATCATCGGAAATGGTTAAAAAAGTTGAGGAGTTTCTTAAATAAGGACATTGCTTCGCAAATTTACCCTGTGAAATAAATCGAAGATTTAATGCGAAGCATTATTTTACAAGGTGAATTAAAAAGGTTAATACTATTCAAATGAAACTACTAAATTTGAATGATTGTGGAATAAGGCTGAGGCTAAGGAAAAAAAGAAAATAAAGAATAATTAACTCAAGAGTCCAAAGAGGTAATAGGTAAGTAGGTATACCGGCAAGATAAAAGCAGGTAAAGACACATTACTATGATAATAAATATGTTATAAATCAGAAGGTTAAGTATAAATATTAAATGACAGATGAAGAATACCTTGAGATTAAATAATAAGGTAAAATATGAGTAAACTTTATATCTGATAAATAAAAAACCTTAGCCTTAGCCTCAGCCTTAGCCTTTTATAAGATAAGTTTTATTATATACACATAACTTATTGTAAATCAATAAATAATTTTGAAACTCCGATACGTTAAACTATATTCAGAACATCCGAATGTCAAAATACTGGTCGACCAGTTAAGCCGGCATAAGAATGCAAAGATTCATCTTTTAGGCTTTGCCGGATCATCCGGAAGCCTTTTT
>JAUWBB010000356.1 GCA_030605195.1 Bacteroidota bacterium | reverse complement strand
TTTGGAATAACAATATGAAAGCCAACCGTTTAATTTACCTGTTTTTTTCTCAAGCATCAGTTCAATTCCATATGCGGTCTGAGTTCCCTGTAAAACATCGTCTTCAATATTCGGGCTTAAAATAAAGTCAGCGCCATCTTTATATTCCACAATGTTATGAGTTCGTTTATAATAGATTTCCATGGATGTTCTGAGACCTGTCCGGAAAAAATCTTTATAAAAACCGGCTGACACCTGATCGCAATAGGGAGGATTGATATGGTAATCACTTAATTTCCATTGATCAACAGGTGAGATGGCAATGGTATTGCTAAGCATAAAAAGATATTGTCTGTTCCGGTTGTAGGAGACCTTCAGGGAACTGCTCGTGCCGGTACTTAGGTTTAAAGCAGCCCTGAGTTCCGGACCGGAATATGTCTTTATTATTTCTCCTGCGGAAAACACAATAGTATCTCTTATATTCTGACTATTTTTAGGCGCTTCCTGATTATATTCATAAACTTTATCAGGCCCCAGAAAACTGTAAAAGCTATACCGGATTCCTCCATAGAAAGTGAGTCGCTCTAAGATTTTGAATTTGTCGCTAAAATAAACCGCACCTTCTATACCATTTTCATTACCCAGGCGAACCGGCAGCCTGTTTGATTCCAGTCCGAAAGGTGCAACATTGCCCCGTTCGAGGTCATAATAAATTAAGCTTCCGCCAAAAGAGATTATGTGCTTTTGATCCGGAACCCAATGCAGATCAGATTTCAGTTCATAATGACCAATTTTGTAATCATGCTGGTATGCTGAAAAAGAATATTCCTCGTTAATCGTATTGAAGAAATAATTTCCGAAAACTGCAGCAAAGTCAGATGAAATTGAGGACGAAATACGGCGTCGCCAGATGAAGGACCCTCCTGAGTTGGAATAATTGTATTTATTGAGATCGGCCAGGTCAAAACGGTCAGAAGAAAAATATCCGAATATTTTGAACAGGTTATGTTCATTTGGTTCGATATTGATATTGGCTGACATATCGTAAAACGAAGCCTTGCTGTTTCTTAAACCGGGATATTCAAGCTTTGACAGCAACCAATCAGAATATGTCGACCGTGCACTAACAACAAAGGAGCTATATTCTTTTTTCAATGGGCCTTCTATTGCAATATGACCAGTAACCGGGCTGACCCCTCCACGGCCGGTAAACATATTTTTGTTTCCCTGCCTGGTGGAAATATCGAAAAACGAGGCTAGTCTTCCGCCGTATTCAACAGGAATGTTACTTTTATACAGACTGAAATCTTTAACAATATCAGGACTGAATGAGGAGAAGAACCCGAACAGGTGAGAGGTATTATAAACCGGAATTTTGTTGATATAAAACATATTCTGATCGGCAGGACTCCCGCGTACATTGAATCCTGACGAACCTTCTCCTACAGTTTGAATCCCGGGCAACATCTGTGCTACTTTTAACAAGTCTTTTTCACCCAACACAAGTGGTATTTCTTTAATTGACTTCATATTCAAACTTTCATATCCCATTTGCATGCCGCGTACATTATGAAACCGGTCAGCTTTGATAACCACCTCGTTTATCGGAATCATAGTTTTTTCCATACTAATATTCAACTGTCCGTCAGAATGAACCTCCAAAAAATAACCTATCTCTTTCATTCCCATGCAATTAAACACTGCACTATATTTGCCTGGTTTCAGAACCAGGCTAAAATGTCCGTCAATATCAGTTGCAGAGCCTGTTTTTAATTCTTCAACGTAAATAGTTGCACCAATTAAAGACTCACCGTTTTCTTTGTTCCGGATTTTCCCGTTAATTATTGCTCGATTACGAGATGTATTTTTCTCTTTAGTGCCAATTATAATAGTTTCGACTATTCTTGTTTTCTGTCCTTTAAAATATTTTTGACGGGCATTGATAGTTCCCTTATCATCACGGGAACCGTTATCTCCATTGTGTTGTTCATAGTCGGGATGCTCAGACAGAATAGTGACAAGGTCCACCGGAGTTAAAAAAACATTTTTTTTATTATCTATATAAAAGTTCAATCCGGTTTCTGCAAGATTCCGCTGCAATACATCGGTAAGGGATAAATGATCACCCTTTGCTGTAATAGTAATTCCTGAAATCCATTCCTGCCGGTAGAAAAAATGCACATCATTTTTTTTCTCTACATCGCGGATAAACCGGTCAAAAGAAATATCCTGATACTCCCCTGAAAAAATGATATCATCGCCCAAAGCCTGATGGGAAAAGAAAAAGAAGATGAAAAATAGTACTGATGTAATCCTATACATTACTTGTTTTCAGTTAATTGATTGCAAAATTCAAGCAAACGCCTCATGTTGCCATCAGACTCATTTTTCAACAAAATTTTGTTATTCCTGATAAATTGTTTTATTTCTTTTTGATGTTGTACAGGAAACAGTTTCAGGAATTGTTTTTTACTCTTAAAACGATACAGTTTGCCGTTCATTACGATATAAGCTTCTTTTTTCTGAGGTGTAAAATTGTACAAACTCGAAGTTGATGTAGGTGAGTAATTCAGAACTTTTTCCCAGTGGTACAGACAATATAATTTACCTGATGTTACAACCTGATAGAACCTTGTACCGGTTTCGGAAAAGGAATATTTACGGAAACGTTTGCCATCTATTTTAAATTCATGGATAAATTCATTATGTAAGAGGATTTGAGCTGTCCCACCCGCAACTCGACTATATCGTAAAATAATATTCTGATTATATATATCATATTTAAGATATACATCCTGATATTCCCGGTCGGCGATAACCAGGCGTCCTGTATAGAACTGGTTTTCTCCGAAAAAGGGATGTCCGATTACAGTTGGATATAAATTGAGGTATTTTATACCGTTTATGAGATTGTAATCAGGTCCGTATGATAGATAAAAATATTTTTCCCAATTGTATATAGTTGAATCATAAATGGTTTGCGCATGATTTTTAGCAGCACCCGAATAGAAACAGATAAACAGTAAGAAGAAATATTTTAAGTAACGAATTATCAAACCGGTATGAATTATAAGGATTCAGAATAGAGTGCACTAATTTAGTAATAAATGATGAACATTTATTCCGGTAAATAATTATTTTTGAAATAAACAACCTGAAAATTAAAGTGCGGAAAACAGTGTATTGATGTGGATTCGTACAAGCAGGAAAAAAATTCTTTATTTTAATCAATTGGTTGATTATTATTCAATCACAAATTGTCGGATTTTCGACTGCCGGATTAGAATGTTGGAATAATATACCACAGGTCTGACCGGTTTGTTGTGTCATTAACTGTCT
>JAUWBB010000178.1 GCA_030605195.1 Bacteroidota bacterium | reverse complement strand
GATTACACTCGTACCCCGACACCGAGTCGGGTTACGAGTAATTGAAATATTAATTAATTCAAATCAATCCTTATACTTTGAAAATCCGTAAAAGTCATAGGTAAATGAAATCCTCGCTTCATTCAACTCTGGTCCTTTATTTTCCTGAAAAAATGGAGTAACCATATAGGTAAACCCAAGTCCTGCTCCGAGTTTTCTTACTATCGATTATCAAACCCCGGGAGCAGCCAGTGTCAATTCGGTATAATCTTTGTGGTACGAATAACTTGTTCAAGACTAAAGTTTGTTGTTTTATCATTTTATTACCACCGAAATAAAACTTCTGGTTTTACATATATTTACAAAAACCATGTTAAAAAAAGCTTAATGTAAGTAACAATTATATTACATGATGTCAGGTGTTTCCACCTGACATTGAATACTGGAGTAATTAAAATATTGCCATATCATTAACTGTCGGATGGAAACATCCGACAGCATCGTAACAGGGTAAAAAAAAAGTTTAAGCTAAGGAACAATTATTTTTTGGGGAATCATAAAAAAAATTTGTTAAGAAATGAAGAAAATTTTTACACTATTGCTATTTATATCTCCTTGGTTGTTTCTGATATATTCGTGTGAGAAAATTATTGATATTGATATTCCTGATAGAGAGAGAAAGATTGTTTTAAATTCTCTCCACAGGATTGACATAAGCGCTAATTTTCATAAACAAAAAAAATGGGGTAAACGTACCTGGCGAATAGGGGTGTATAATGCTTATAGCCGCCAAAATCCTTTTTTCTTGTATTTCGATACTGTATTTAAACATGGCGAACCAAAGGAAGTTCTCAAACAGGTCAGTCTTTTCCCGATCATCCCTTCCATTAGCTTTAGTTTTGAGTTCTGAATCTTTTAAAAGGATTTAAAACTTTTGGTATTATCTTTCACTATCCCTTCTACTTCTCAAATTATTCTATATAGCATCAGGACCCTGTTTCCGGAACAGCAATTTTGCCCATAAACATGATTGCCCCGGTGTATTTTTCCTTTATTATAAAAATGAAAGGATGATCGGCTCTGAATTCACTTGAAGGCCCAATGCTTGTTGTTCCTACGGTCACCGCAGTTACCGCTGCAGCTTCGGTTCCTTCTTCGTTTACCTCAATGAAAGTTTTGTGCTTTACTGAGGAAATTAAAAGATCATAGTCAGGATTGATCTTCGAAAAGTCAGCAAGGTCGGAGAATGCAATTTCCATTATCACTTTGGGGTCCACACTCAATAAAGCATTAATAAGACTCTGATAAGACTTGTTGATGTCATCAATACTGAGGCCATTAAGATGTAAAACATTTTCCATGGCTTCCTTTGTCTCCCCGACTGCTCCATTGTAAGTCATTGCCAGGGCAAGGGAAATACTAAGCGGAGAGATCATGATATTCTTACTATTTCCCTCGGTTTCGACTATTTCCCTGAAAATCTCAAAGGCAAATGCGTTGTTTGATTCAAGCAAGGATTTTGATTTTTGATTCAGTTCAATGGGTTTGGGGCCGGGAGCCACAGGTTCTTTCTGGCAACTTCCAAATAATATCGTAATATTCAGAACAAGAAGAAATAATATTTTTGCTTTCATTTTAAGCAGGGTTAATGTCACAATATGGATTTACGAAAACGATTTATACGTGAGGCTCATAAAAACTGCATAAACTGCTTCTGCTTAAATTGTTTTTCAAATTTCATGCCATGAATTCTGTTTTCCGGAAGTTTTTTCCCATTTAGATTGATTGTAAAATATGTGATTTCATATCATGTATTTGACCGGAATATTCTGTTTTATTTTGCAGGAGGAAGTAATAAAGCGCTCAAAGTAAATTAATTACGTGTGGGAGAGTCCCTATGTCCTGAAGGTATCCCTGTGGGAGGAGAATGACTTCGGCAGGGAAACCCGTCCGTACCCGTATCGGCGGGGTCTGACGGATGTGTGGAGGATACCGTCCGACCGGGTCATCCGGGCGGGAATGACGCAGTCGGGCAGGCAGTCACTTTAGTGGCTGGGTATAACCGTATAATGAACAAGAAACAGCCCGTTAGGGCTTGAAAGCAGGATTACACAGGATCTGGCTTGGAGTCAGGCCGGGTAAAATCAAAAATTCTATTTCACATATCGTCTATCGTAGGTCGTATTTGGTTTTGTATGGAAAAGAGGGCCTTATTTCTTGTGAATTTTGCCTGCGCTGCTGGAGTGTGCATCTACAAGCATGGGATTACCCTGGTAATAAATATCTCCCGAGCTGCTGGCCCTTGCACGCAGATTTTCAGTTACTGTGATCCTGGCATCACCTGCACTGGATGCGGAGACATCTGCAATCTTGGTTTCCAGATCGAAAGCTTTGAGGTCACCGGCACTGCTCAGGTCCGCTTCCAGGTCATTGGCTACACCTGCCAGGGTAATATCGCCTGAACTGCTAAGGCGACACTTCAGGTTTTCCGTTTCCACTTTCAGTGTGATATCACCGGCACTGCTGGCTGAGAGGTACAAGGTTTTGGTTTTAATGGTGTTTTCTCCGGACAAATCACCGGCACTGGAGGCTGTAAGCTCTTCCACTTCCTTAATAGTAACATAGACTTTTTTTGCCTTGGCACTACGGATATTAGCCTGGCTATATACTTTAAGGGTGTTGCCCTTGATCTCGGTCTCAATATATTCGTGAAGGTTATCATCGGCTTCTACCGTGATACTTTCTTTTTCACCCTGGGTCAGGTAAACGTCAATTCCCGAACTAACATGTACTGCATTGAAGTAACCGGCTTTCCGCTCTTTGGTCACCACATTGCCTGAGCCTTTGACATTAGGTCTGAACTGACAATGAGCACTGGTGGTCAGTGCAACTGCAAGAATGAATGTAATTAGCTTTGCTATTTTCATGATTAAAAAAATTTTGTGTTTTTTCTTATGTTGTAAAGACGAAATAATTCATTAAAAGCTGCATTTGTTATTTAAAAAATAGCAGAAAAGCAACATTGATCTCATATTGTAAGGTTTCAATACTACAACCAACCAAAAAAATTATTGCAGCTATAATTAAGTTGTTTTTAAAAATACTAAGACAAGAACTAAATGGGGAAAAAAATGTTTAACTTGCAAAGCATAACTTGATATAATGCAAAAGATTGTATTTAATAATCAGGACGGAAAACCTAAACCGGAATTAGCTAAAAGATACACTGAAATAATTTCATCAAGCCTAAGTGAATTAAAATGTCCTTTGCATGACAAACAGGTGAAATTCGAATTAAAATTTAACGCACCAGATACATATTTAATACAGGTATTTGCATGCTGTCCTGAATTCAAGTCAACGGTCGAAAAGAAAATAAGCCTGATGCTCAGTTAAAACCTTTTTAATCATGGCCTCAATCTTCTTTATCCTGTTTTACACCTTGTTCCCCGCACTGGTTCTCTATCTTGCCCAAAAATATTCTTTGATCCGCAGAATTGGCTCGGTTGTTATTTGTTATGCTGTCGGACTGTTAATCGGGAATATTGGGATTTTACCTGAGAATTCCCAGGAATTTCAGGATGTAATAACAACAATTGCTATACCCCTTGCAATTCCGTTGATGCTTTTTTCTCTCGATGCAAGGGCATGGTTTAAAATGGCGCCCAAAACAATGCTTTCACTGATCCTTGGACTGGTATCGATGCTGGTTATGGTATTTTTGGGATACTTCTTATTTAAAGAAAAAATTGATGAAACCTGGAAGGTTTCAGGTCTTCTGGTTGGAGTATATTCCGGTGGCACACCAAATATTGCAGCAATAAAAATGGTCCTTAATGTTGATCCGGACACTTATATTCTTACCCATACAGATGACTTGATAATAGGTGCTTTTTTACTGCTGTTCCTGATAACCGGAGCTCAGCGATTCTTTTTACTTTTCATGAAACCATACAGGTATAATGAAGATCGAATTGATGATGGTAAGACCTTTGGAATATCAGAGGATTTTGAATCTTATTCAGGAATTTTCAGGAGACCGGTGTTCCTGCCTTTGTTAAAAGCTATTGGGTTCTCAATACTTATTTTCGGAATTGGAGCTGGACTAAGCCTGATCGTTCCGGAAAATGCGAAAATGGCTGTTGTTATATTATGTATTACCACTCTTGGGATCGTGGCTTCTTTACTCCCTTTCGTAAATAAGATTGGAAAGACATTTCAGGCAGGGATGTACCTGATACTCATATTCTGTCTGGTAGTTGCTTCCATGGCTGACATTAGTAAGTTTAACCTCTCTTCCATGCCTTTGTTCTCATATATATTTATTGCCGTTATAGGCTCTCTTTTCCTGCATGCTATACTATCCGCTATTTTTAAGATTAATGTTGACGATTTTCTGGTAACAACCACTGCCTTAGCCATGTCTCCACCATTTGTTCCGGTCATTGCTGCAGCATTGAAGAATAAGAAAGTAATTATTCCCGGATTAGTTGTTGGAATTATTGGTTATGCGGTTGGAAATTATCTTGGAGTGTTTGTGGCTACTGTTTTAAAGTAAAATAAATTATCCGGTTTGTAAAAAAGATGTGATTGACAGAATAAAAATCAAAAATGAATTGTCTAATAAAAATAGATTTGAAAATGAAAAAATATTTTGACATTACATTCCGGCTGATTTTGATGTACCTGTTGGCAAGTTTTCTCCTTAATCCGGCTTTTTGCCAGGAGTCAACGGATAATAAAGATATCGATGAGAAAGTAGAAAAATTTCTTAAAAATAGCCGGTATAGATGGAGAGATATGAATGTTCCTGAATCAGATGGAAAAATTTTATATGATCTTGTTATTAAACATAATTATAAAAAGGCGCTTGAAATTGGAACATCGACAGGGCATTCGGGGATATGGATCGCCTGGGCTCTAAGTAAAACAGGTGGCAAGCTAATTACGATAGAAATAGATGAATACAGATACAAACAAGCTTTATCCAACTTTAAGGAAGCCGGGCTTTCAGGTTACATTGATGCAAGGCTTGCTGATGCTCACGAACTCGTTCCGGAACTTAAAGGTCCTTTCGACTTTGTTTTTTGCGATGCGGATAAATACTGGTATAAGAATTACCTGATAGCGGTATTGCCTAAGCTTGAAGCAGGAGGATGTTTTACTGCTCATAATGTCTCAAACATAAGGCGGGGAGGAGGAACCGGGGAATTTCTCAGGTATGTGGAAAACCTGCCAAATATGGAAACGAACCTGCATCCCCGCAGTAGAGCCGGAATTTCAATTAGTTATAAAAAGAGATAATAAATGCCCTGGAAATCGGAACCGATGATTATTTTTTAATAAAACAAAAAGTATTTTATCAAAATAAAATTCTAACTACATTTTCCCTCAGAAATTATTTACATCTTTGCTGCTTGATTTTTTTAAAATTTAATTGATAATTATTCAAACTATATATTATGAGGAGGTCTGTTATTTCCTGGTTATTTCTTTTGCCATTTATCTGTTTTATTACAGGTAATATAAAAGCACAGGAATCCGACACTGCACCTGATAGTTTACGTAAAAGTGCAGTGCGTCTTTTTATTGATTGCCAACGTTGTGACATAAACTTTATAAGGGAAGAGATACCTTATGTTAACTATGTAAGGGATATGAGAGAAGCCCAGGTATATGTTTTGGAAACACAACAGAGTACCGGTAGTGGAGGTAACGAATATACTTTTTCTTTTTTAGGCCAGAAGGAATTTGAAGGAATGAATGACACCCTGGTTTATGCAAGCAGGCCTGATGATACCAGGGATCATACCCGAGAAGGACGTACCCAAATGTTAAGAATGGGCTTGATGAGGTATGTTGCAAAAACCCCTATTTTTGAGGAGGTGCAAATCAGGCATAAAGGTAGCTCAGTACCGGAGGAAGTTGTAGACAAATGGAATAACTGGGTTTTTGAGCTTGAAACCAGACCGCGTTTCGAGTTAGAAGAATCACGGAAGGAAATAGATCTCGATAATTCTGTATCAGCAGTAAAAATTACGCCAGAGTGGAAAATAGAGATGGATTTTTTTCACAACTTCACCAGAACTGAATGGGTGGAGGGAGATGATACAATTACAGAAGATAAAAGTTCAAAATCTCTGCGTAATCTTATTGTAAAAAGCTTAGGTGAACACTGGTCGGTTGGAGCCAGGTTTGATATTTCTTCTTCAACGTTCAGAAATACCAAATTAAATTATGAATTTTATCCGTCAATCGAATATAACATTTTTCCATATTCCGAATCAACACGTCGTCAATTAAGATTATTATATGGCATTGGCTATTCATACAATAAGTATATCGACACAACAATCTATAATAAGATTGAAGAAAATTTATTTGGACAGAAGCTTCAATTAGCCTATCAAGTCCAGGAAAAATGGGGTTCTATCAATGTTTCTCTTGAAGGATCAAATTATTTTCATGATTTTAGTAAGAACAGACTTGAACTGGAAGGATTTATCAATATCAGGATAGTAAAGGGGCTTTCATTTAATATTCGCGGTGGTGTAGCACGAATCCGCGAC
>JAUWBB010000112.1 GCA_030605195.1 Bacteroidota bacterium | reverse complement strand
GGAATAGATGGTTCACCCAAGGCACAAACCTTTAGTGCACACGCGCCGATGAAAAACGACAGGGTCGGATTAGGTTTGTTTTTAATAAACAAGCAGGAAGCTTATTTTCAGGAGATAGAAAGCTATTTAAACTATGCCTTTCGGGTGCGCCTGGGTTCAGGTAAACTTTCATTGGGTTTAAAAGCGGGAGTTATTTACAAACAGGAGAATCTGTCTGATATTATTTCAAACCTTGATGATCCTACTGATCCTTCATTTGCCAATGCACCCGAGAGCGAAATTCAACCCAATTTTGGTACAGGTTTCTATTATTATACTGAAAGATTTTTTATTGGGGGATCAGTCCCACTACTTTTAAACTATGTCCAGGATACATTAACGTACAAAAGTGTATTTACATTCTCCCCTGAAAATAACACCTATATGTTAACTGCCGGTGCACTTGTTGACATACTAGATGGATTAAAATGGAAACCAACAATACTGGTAAAATATTTAGGGTATAATTCTACTTTTCAGATAGATATTAACAGTAATTTTATTTTCTGGAAAGACCGGCTTTGGTTGGGAGCTTCTATCCGGACAGGAGAAGAACCAATTGGTTCCACAGTAATTGGATTGTTGGAAGTAAAACTAACAGAACAATTCATGATCGGATATTCTTATGATTACTCGTTAGGTGAGCTGAATACCGTAATGAATGGAGCACATGAAATATTTTTGCGGTATGAATTCGGTTATAAAGTGAAAGCGACTAATCCCCGGTATTTTTAAGGTATGGTTATTAATCAGTGTGGTAAGAGGGGAAAAGACAGAATGTTTTAAATGTTATAACCTATAACAAATAACTTTTAACAACTAACTTGAATATAAAAGAGAGGCATTTGAAAACTGATTGATTACAAAGTATGAAATGGAAGATTAAAAATATCATTACCTCAGTCCTGCTTTTGCTGACATGTTTCTTACCCGGAACAGCACAAGATACATATAAAATCGAAACTCTTCCGATCAATTCTAAGTTCTATGATGATTTTGCCCCGGTGTTTTTTGAAAACGGTATTATTTTTTGTTCGAACCGGAAAAATAAGGTTCTGGTGGATTACACTTCAACAAATAATGAACACCTTGTTGATCTTTACTATGCCAGGAGAAAGAATAGTGCAAAATGGAGTAATCCTAAAATATTTGCCAAAGAACTAACAACCATCTTTAGTGAAGGGCCTTCCAGTTATGATACTATAAACAAAAGACTATTTTTTACCCGAAACATTGAGGTCGGGAAAAAAGGGAAAAAGATATCAGGGCCGGATAATAACCTGGGCATCTTTTACGCTACTCGTTCAGGAAATAAGTGGGGTAGTATTAACCCCTTTCCTTACAATAATCCGGGCTATAATGTTGCGCATCCTTCGATTTATCAGGACCGCTTGTTTTTGGCCTCTGATAAACCCAATGGATTTGGAAATTCCGACCTCTATGTCTCAACCTATCAGAATGGAAATTGGAGTGATCCTGTTAACCTTGGTCCGGAAGTAAACACAGTGGGTTCGGAGCTATATCCTTTTTACCATAGCGGTGGCAGGCTTTATTTTTCATCCGACAACCATAACTCTTCCAGAGGTCTTGATATCTTTATCACAAAGGAAGTCGGAGGTAAATGGATAAAACCTATCAGGCTGGCAGATCCGTTTAATTCAGGATCAGATGATTTCGGCTTTATTGCAGATGATTTACTGGAGAACGGATTTTTTACATCAAACCGCCGCCGCAATGATGATATTTATAGTTTTTTTTCACTTTTCCCCACAATTACAGGATGTGATACACAACAGGAGAACAGTTATTGTTATCAATTTTATGAATTAGGATCGGTAAACCTGGATACATTGCCCTTTATTTTTGAATGGGATTTGGGCGATGGTAATAAAATACGCGGGGATACAATTGTTCATTGTTTTGAATCAGCCGGAATGTATATGGTCAAGTTGAATGTGATTGACCCGCTTACCGGAGAGATAAAGCATAACCAGGCTTCCTATTTGATAGAAGCTAAAGATATAGAACAAGTATATATTACATCGGTTGATACAAGTTATGTTAATGAACCGGTAAAGTTTGATGGACTCAAAACCAATTTACTCAATTTCTCCGTTGCAGAATATTTCTGGAACTTTAATGATGCCAATAAGGGTACAGGCGCTGAAATCACCAATGTATTCATATCTCCGGGTATTTATAATATTCGGTTATTGGTTAAAAGTGCTCCTGACAATCAAGGAAATGTACAGAACGCCTGTGTAAGTAAGAATGTGGTAATCATTGAAAACCCTCCCGAATAGCAGGTATTTACCCGTCATTCTTGATAAGCAAGTTATGATCAATGTGTTATCTTTCAAAACCTTAGCCTTCTCCTTAGCCTTATAAGCATACTATTTTTTGTGTATACAATAAATTTCCATATTAAATTGGGATATCAGGGTTTTTTATTTATTTTAAGGCAAATTTTGGTTTATATCCGTTGTGTTCTGTCAATGTGTTTCAAATGCCTTTTTGGTTGGTTAAAATATTCAGGCATCATGGATGTAAAAAGGGAAAAAGGAATGATAAGATTTTTATTATTGGGTTTATTTGTTTTAGTTGTTGGCACTGACCTGACCGGGCAGCCTGTGCCTGCTGAGGATGAGAATATTCCTTATCTGATGACATTCGGAGGAGGAGGCAAAGGAGAAACCTCATGGGGGGATGATGATTTTTGCCAGATATTTTTCTTTGAGATACCTGAATCGTATACTGGACCTTTTTATATACGGGTTTTTGATCCGGATTGTGGTGGAGAGGTCGATGAATTAAACGATGAGTGGAATACAAGAACCTCCTTTTCAATTTACGGTGGTAGGGAGTGTCACTCTCATCCCGATGCCCGGGAAACACAGCCGGAAGGGAATTATGACAGCGGTACGTTATTGGAAAGCAAAACATTCGGAAATAATAGCAGGTATGATAACAAATGGTATACTTTCGGGCCCTTTAATCCATCGGAGGGAGAGTTTGATCCCCGGTATGGATATATTTTCAAAATCATTACAAAAGGTGAAGCAGGGGATGACGGTAACCTTTACAAGTATTACCTCAGCACATCTGAAGATGATAACCTATCCATCGAGGGTGCTAATGCCTTTACATATGAATATTCTTTCCGGATGTGGAATGATCCGAATAACGTTTCACATATATATCCATATATTGATGAGAGGGTCGTATCGGTGAAACAGGAAAATTTCGATTGGGATAACGATGGCTTTATCAGGGTAGTGTCGATAGCCAGACAAGGTTTGTTAGTCAAAACATCCGGAGAAGATCAATGGGTTGATGATGAATTCAAAATATTGGATGAAGAGCTAAATACTTCTCTCGATTTCCAGTTCATTAAAAGTCAAAATCCTGTTGTAAGAAACAATAATGTCGTTATTTCGATTCGTAATCAATACGGAGAACTCATTAAATTTTATGCTATTCCTATTGGAGGTGTCCCGAAATACAAATACGATATCGGAGTACAAAAAATAGAAAAGTAGCCAGGGTCAGAGGAACCTAACACGGAAGTTTTCGGGATTTGTCATTTGTAATTTTCTGCTCCCGAAAATTCGGAAGAAGAAGTTTAGTAGCAAGGCACTTATGATTTATTCAAAATATAGTTTTCGCACTCTTATTCTTGTTCTGTTTTGCCTGATTGCAGTGGAAACGATAGCCCAAACTTTCCGGTTTAATACATATGGGATTAAAGAAGGAATTTGTGACCGTTTTGTTTATACCATCAACCAGGATCAAAAAGGATTTCTCTGGATAGGTACGGGAGCAGGCCTTTGCCGGTTCGACGGATTTCAGTTTTATCCCAATGAACTGGATGACACACTTAGAGAAAGTTTTGTTTTTGCCAGTTATAAAGATAAGCTGGGAAACCTGTGGTTTGGGCATAAGGATGGAATCATAAGTGTCTATAATGGTAAAAGCCTGAAAGTATTCAACGCGGCAGAATATACAATTAGCCCTATTAATGATATTATTGAAGATGATGAGGGGAACCTGTTTTTTGCCACACAGAATAATGGTATACTTAAACTTCAACCGGGAATAAGCAATGAGCTGGTACAATTCAAAATGCCGGATTTGCTCATTTATTCGCTGGGATTTTTAGAGGAAAACAAACTTCTGGTTGGAACACAAGATGGCATATTTACGGTTGTATTACCAGAAGAATCTCAGTCTCCGGTTGTTTTTTCTAAAATTGAAAATCTGCCTTCTACCAAGATTCAATGCATTGCAAAAAAAAAAGATAGTGATTCGTTCTGGGTTGGGACACAAGATGATGGATTATTCCTGTTGACACCATCCGCAAATGCGACACAATCATTTCAGGTTAAACATGTTGGAGAAGAATATAATATTGGCTATCTCAACATTCAGTCAATTTTTGAAGATATTGACGGAAATCTATGGTTAGCCACTTTTGGAGATGGTGTAGTAAAATTAGTGATCTATCCTGTAACAGGTGAGCTTGTGAATTCTTTCACTTATTCCGAGGCAAATGGCTTACCAGGCAATAATATTAAATATGTGTTCCAGGATATTGAAGGAAATATCTGGATCTGTACATTTGGCGATGGACTTGCCAATCTCCTGAGTGATGCATTTACGTTTTATTCCTTCAATGAGGAAAGACCAGGTGAAAGTATATTCAGTTTGTTATCGGATGAGGAAGGTGTTTGGCTGGGTGGTGAAAGAGGTATATTGAAAATTGATAAATATACGGGGAATGAGATACTTTTTATTTCTGATGAAAAAGGATTATTTGGAAGTAGAATTTCAGCAATATATAAAGATGCTTCAGGTGACTTTTGGATAGGTACAAATTCAAGCGGAATATACCGGATGAGTGGAAGTACCGGAAAGATAACCTCATTTTTCAGGTCAGGTAATTCATTAGAGAATTCCATAAACTTTATTACCGGTAAGAACGAATTTATTTGGGTCGCAACAAAGAACGGTATACGTATCTTTAATCTGAGAACAGGTGAAATCCGTCATATTACTACATTTAATGGATTACCTCACAATAAAATCAATCATCTCTTCATCGATTCAAAAGATAAAGTCTGGATATCCTCCATCAGTAACGCTTTATACTACATTACAGCCGAAGGCGAGTTAGAACAGGGAATGAAAACGAACTTTTACAGAACAATGAATGAATTTATCGCGGTGGTTGAGGATGAAGACGGAGAATTTTGGGCTGCCACTGACGGGAACGGAGTATATCGCTTTACATCTGATTCCGTCTATAATTATTCAATGGAACATGGTTTAAAATCAGATTATTGTTATAGTATTCTTGCTGATGATCAGAACAATATTTGGGTAGGACATCGTTTGGGTTTTAGTAAAATAAGCCTGGCTGAAGGAAGAATAGTAACTTTCGGAAGTGACCTGGAGATAACGGGTGATTGTAATTATAATGCAATAATAGAAGACCTCGATGGTGAAATCATGTTTGGTACTTCGAATGGCATTATCCGGTATAACCGGAAAAAGGATAGGGGCAGTCTGATTCCTCCACTTCTAAATGTGGTTTCGATGAAATTCTCTGATCAGGAATTTGAGGTAGCTGATGCAATTTCGCTACCGTACGATCAGTATGAACTTAGAATTGATTTTATTGGCTTAAGCTACCGTAATCCCGAAATGGTAACCTATCAGTACAAATTGGAAAACTATGATACCGAATGGTCGGAAAGATCTACTCAGAAATATGCTTCATATGGCAGGATAGAGGATGGGGAATATACTTTCTTGCTCCGGTCGTTTAACAGGGATAATCTTACAAACGAACAACCTTTTGCCATTCAGATTGTCATTAAAACACCATTTTGGAAAACCTGGTGGTTTTATACCTTATTAGCGATATTCCTGATCGTTTCGATAGTAACAATTGTTAAGGTTAGGGAAAGGAATCAGAAAAAATTACAGGTATTTCTTGAAAAAAGCCTGGATGAGAGAACCCACGAGGTGGTGATGAAAAAAGAAGAGATTGAGTTTAAGAACCGGGAAATTACCGATAGCATTAACTATGCACAACGGATACAGGCAAGTATTTTACCTCCTTTAAAGAAACTCAAGGATAATTTTCCTGAATTTTTTGTTCTTTTTCAGCCCAGGGATATTGTGAGTGGGGACTTTTACTGGTTTGACAGGGTAGACAATGAAAGGTTCGTTATCGTTTGTGCTGATTCAACCGGTCATGGAGTGCCGGGAGCTTTTATGTCGATGATTGGTTCCACACTGATCAATGATATCATTAACCGGTTCCGGATTTTTACTCCTTCAAAAATTCTTGCTACACTGGATAAGGAAGTTACTGAAGCTCTGAATCAAGGTAGTGAGGACGAAGAAAGATCAAACGATGGAATGGATATTGTCGTTTGCGAAATCAACACCAAAACCAATTTGATTCGATTCGCTTCAGCAATGCGTCCTGTCATTTTTTACCATAAAGGCGAGCAGTTTTATATCCGTGGTAATCGCAGTTCTGTTGGGGGAGAAATCATCGAAGAAAAAGTCTTTGACGACCAGGAATATCATTTGCAAAAAGGAGATGTTATTTACATGTTTTCCGATGGTTATCCGGATCAATTCGGAGGCCCGCTGGGTAAAAAATTTGAAATGGCCCGGATGAAGACTTTACTGGATGATGTTCAGGGAAAATCCATGCAGGAACAATACGACTACATAAAAAACAATTTTGATCTCTGGAGAAAAGATCATGAACAGGTGGATGATGTTTTATTTATAGGGATTAAAATTTAACAAATCCTCCAATTTTCCTGATTACCGTCCTTTAGTACCTCTTAATTACAATTCTGCCCTCATAGCTTTTAGGATTGATAGAAAATTAAAAAATACTCACGAAGTGATGCCTGTGGCAAAATTACAATTTTTTTACCCCGCGAAATAAATTTTAAATTAATCTATTTCTTTCAATTATTTAAACTATTTCACGGGGCAGGTAAATCTCAATAATCAATTATCTAAAATCCCAAAAAATATTTTGATCATTGTAATTTGATCATTAGATGTTTCTAAGCCAATCGGTTGAAAAGTGCGAATCGGTAATAGATTTTTGGAGTGAAAATAAAGGATACTATTGTGAGAAAAAGATCGTATCGGTTTCTTGATCGTTACTTTTATGCAAAGCACGGTCGACTATATAAAATTTATACTTAATGGTGTCGTATTTTATAATGAGATAAAAAAAATCAACCTGAATCTCTCCTTTCAGCGTTTTATTCTGACCTTCACTCTCAATGTATGGAATCCGGTAATTTAATGGTGTTTCCAGATCATCTTCATCGACCTTGATGAATTCACCATCAAGCATTTCGTACATGGTAATAAACAAATTGAAATTCGTAGTATCCGTTGTAGTAGAATCAGGTTGAGGAAGTCCAATATCTCCGTCTCCATCAACAAAACCGAAGAGCAGTTCCCCAATTTTCCCCGGGTTGCCAAGCGGATCAATCGTATCCCGTAAAGTAAAGCTTTTGTATTCTATTTCGGGTATAACCGGGTATGATTCGATTTTTCTGCACGAAAAAAAAAGAACCCAACCTGCAAACAGGATGAAGAATATGCTGAAACCCTTTGTCATATTGCAAAATTAATAAATATTTCACATATTACAGTTTGGCTAAGGTATACAAAATATTAAAATTACTGTAATTAACCAGTGTGTTGACGGGAAAAGAATGTTATACGTTATATGTTATTTGTTATAAGTTCAATATAGTAGCTTAAAACTCCTGTTTTGTGCGACGGGACACCCAAAATTAATCCAAAATAAATTAATAAAAATAGCACCATGCTTCAGCATGGGGCTTGTTTTCTAAACAACTGTTTTTATTATATTGTATTAACATCTGTTTTTGCTATAATTCATTTTTAAACTACAAATGGGACACCAAAAAGCAGTTTAAAATAATCTTATTTGATTGATATTCTTAACATTAAGAGATCGCTATCCAAAAAACCGCACAAAACAGGAGGCAGGTCCGATTTACGTTAATTTTCGGGACTGAGAACCGGGAACCGAGAACCCGAAACCCGTAACCCGAATCACTTCTTCCTGAAAAATATCTGTATCGGTGCTCCGGTAAATTCAAAATGTTCTCTTAGCCGGTTTTCGAGATACCTTTTATAGGGGACTTTAATATACTGGGGAAGATTACAGAAAAAAGCAAAAGAAGGCGCCAGGGTTGGCAATTGGGTTACGTATTTTATTTTTGCAAATTTACCCTTAACCGATGGTGGTGGATTTTTAGATATTTCTTTCAGCATGACCTGGTTTAATCTTGAGGTTGGGATTTTACGCTTCCGGTTTTCATAAACCCGGATGGCCTCTTCCAAAACTTTATGAATTCTTTGTTTGGTTATTGCTGATGTAAAAATAACAGGCACATCCTGAAAAGGAGCAAGTTTGTCTTTAATGGTTTTAATAAACTGACGGGATGTGTTACTGTCCTTTTCAATCAAATCCCATTTGTTGACAATAACAACCACCCCTTTTCTGTTGCGCTGGATAAGATGTAAGATGTTTAAATCCTGGGCTTCGATCCCCCTGGTGGCATCAATTAATAATAAACATACGTCAACATTCTCAATAGCTCTGATGGCCCGCATAACAGAATAGAATTCCA
>JAUWBB010000018.1 GCA_030605195.1 Bacteroidota bacterium | reverse complement strand
TTTTAAAGGTAACGCTTTTGATCATATCGCCACCGCCCTGATAAGGAGGAAGCTCTTCAAGCCATTTTTCCTTTCCATAGAGGACTCCAATGCCGTTTGGACCATAAACTTTATGACCTGAAAACACGTAAAAATCGCAATCCATATCTCTTACATCTACTTTCCCATGTTGAATGGCCTGGGCGCCATCAATTAAAACGGGCACATTATGGGTATGAGCAATTTCAATGATTTTCTTTACCGGGTTGATAGTTCCTAACGTATTGGAAACATGGGTTAAAGCAAGAATTTTTGTTTTCCTGGAAAACAAATTCTCCAAACGGTCAATCAGCAATTCACCGTTATCATCAATGGGTAAAATTTTTAATTTTGCCCTTTTTCGCTCACAAAGCATTTGCCATGGAACAATATTGGCATGATGTTCCATCTCAGAGACAATGATCTCATCTTCCGGGCCTATGTGCTTTTCGCCAAATGAATAGGCAATGGTATTAATAGAACCAGTTGCCCCACTGGTGAATATTATTTCGCGATTTTCCACCGCATTAAGAAATTCTTTTACCGTATTCCTGGCATTTTCAAAAATATCAGTGATCTGTTCGCTCAGAAAATGCACCCCCCTATGTATACTGCTATTCTGCTGGGAATAAAGTTGTTTGATTGTTTCAATTACTATTCGAGGTTTTTGCGTTGTAGCTCCATTGTCCATATAAACAAGTGGAAAATTATGGACCTTTCGCTCCAGGAGAGGAAAATCTTTTCTTATTTCGTCAATGGTTAACACGATTTTTTTATGAATTAACCACAATTCATAGCACAATTCTGACATCTTGATAATTCACCACGAAGCCGCATATCAACAAGATGATTGATCCTTTCCCTTAAGGGTTCAACCTTTATTTGGTTAATAATTTCATTCGCAAAAGCATACATTAACATCAATCTGGCCTCACGTTCTCCGATTCCTCTTGCCCGCATATAAAATAATGCGTCTTCATCCAATTGACCCACAGTTGCACCATGACTGCATTTTACATCATCGGCATAAATTTCCAGTTGGGGTTTTGTATTCATCCTGGCATCATTGGTTAGCAGTATATTGTTATTCGCCTGATATGCCTGTGTTTTTTGTGCATTCCTTCTAACCAGTATTTTTCCATTAAAAGCACCGGTGGCAAAATCATCTAAAACCCCTTTAAACAACTGGTTACTTGTACAATAAGGTTTTGCATGATCGATGTATGCATAATTATCAATATGTTGTCGCTTATCGACAAGAAATAAACCGGTAGTATTATTTTCACAGCCGTTACCGTTCAACCGGACAAAGAAATTATTCCTCACTAAACCTCCATGGAGGGTAATCAAATTTGATGTTACTTTACTGTTTTCCCCCTGATTAAGATATGTATGAGATATCTGCATGGCATCATTGTGTTCATTTTGAACCTTTGTGAAATTAAAACGAGAATCAGGGCCGGCATATATTTCGGTTACTGAATTAGTAAGGAATTTATGTGGTGAAAAGGTATGGTCACAGACAATTACTGTAGCCCCGGTATTTTCTTCCAAAACAAATAAATTACGGTGCTGAACCATAATGTCATCGTCTGAAGCGATTAGATTTACAATTTGTAAAGGTTTTTGGAGAACAATCCCTTTGGGTACATATATAAAAATTCCATCCTGAACAAAAGCCGAATTCAGAGCTACCAAACCTTCATTAGTGATTTGTGCATATTTACCATAATATTTTTCAACCAGTTCAGGATATTCAGTTGAAGCTTTGGCAAAACTTCCAACAAGGGCACCTGAAGACAATTCCCTTAATGGAGTTTTTCTGTCAAAATAAAACCCATTTAAAAGAAGGATCACATTTGTATCCAGTGTAGGAATATCACATTTAAAAATTTGATCCCTATCAAAATACTTATTACTGGGGGATATCGCATTACGGAAAGGATGACTGAAAACAGGTTCCAGGTTGGTGTATTTATAATTTTCGTTTTTCCTTCCGGGAATTCCCAACTTTTTAAAATATTTAATCCCCTCTTCCCTTTTTTCGTTAATAAAGACAGAATTACTTTTATTCAAAATATCTGCATTCCGGTAATAGGAATCAACTAATTTTTTTACAATATCTGTTTTAGGAACAACTTCACCCATATTCATTGAATTATAAAATTGCCGGAGAACTATTTATAGCAAGTTCCTTACTGATCCATTCATATCCCTTTTCTTCAAGTTCAATCGCCAGTTCCTTACCCCCCGTTTTTACAATTTTTCCGTCATATAGTACATGAACATAATCCGGGATAATATAATTTAATAAGCGCTGGTAATGTGTTATAACAATGGTAGCATTTTCTTTTGTCTTTAGTTTATTTACCCCATTAGCCACAACTTTTAATGCATCGATATCCAGACCTGAATCCGTTTCATCCAGAATAGCAAGTTTGGGTTCGAGCATTGCCATTTGAAAAATTTCATTTCTCTTTTTCTCACCACCCGAAAATCCTTCATTTACAGACCGGTTTGTTAAACTTGAGGCGATCTCTACTAAAGCTTTCTTTTCCCTCATAACCTTAAGAAAATCGGAGGCTGATAACGGTTCAAGACCATTGTATTTACGGTGTTCGTTCAAAGCTGTCTTTAAAAAATTCACCATACTTACCCCAGGAATTTCAATAGGATACTGAAACCCAAGGAAAATGCCCTGTCTGGACCTTTCTTCAGGCAGTATTTTCAAAAGGTCTTTACCCATATACAACACTTCCCCCTCAATTACTTCAACAAGATTGTTACCGGCAAGAACAGAGGCAAGTGTACTTTTACCTGAACCATTTGGTCCCATAATAGCATGAATTTCACCGGCTTTTACCTCAAGGTTAATTCCTCCCAGAATTTCTTTTCCTTCAATCGACACTCTTAGATTTTTTATGCTTAACATTATATTTTCGTTTTACGTATCGGAATTTATTTTTCGCCTGGCGGATCATGAAATCGTCCCGATAGCCATCGGGGCTAAATTCAAAATTGTTTATTGATTTACAATAAGTTATGTTTATGTGATAATTTCGTTTACTTCCACTCTAAATCTTTAATTCCTAATAACCCAATTGGGACTTGGTTTTTGGGATTTATTTATGCCATAGGCCTGCCCGAATGAATCGGTCGGGCGGGCATCCCCCCGGGAGAACATTCCATTGTTCCATAATTCATTATTCCTTGTTGGATATTGGATATTCATTTTTTCATCAATTAATTTGTTTACTATGTTCTTACTTTACAATAGTCCTCCTTATCCACTTGACTTATCCGACGCTCCCTTCCAGTGTGATTTGCAGAAGATTTTGAGCCTCAACAGCAAATTCCATAGGCAGTTTATTAATCACTTCACGGGCATAACCATTAACGATCAAACCCACAGCATCTTCAGTTGAAATTCCTCTTTGGTTACAATAAAATATCTGATCCTCACCGATTTTTGATGTCGTAGCTTCATGCTCGATAATGGCAGATTGGTTATCTACTTCAAGATAAGGGAAGGTATGTGCTCCACACTTATCCCCCAGCAAAAGAGAATCACATTGAGAGAAATTCCTTGCATTATCAGCATTCTTCAACACTTTAATCAGGCCCCGGTAGCTGTTATTACTTCTCCCTGCAGAAATTCCCTTCGAAACAACAGTGCTTTTGGTATTTTTCCCAATATGGATCATCTTCGTCCCCGTATCAGCCTGTTGAAAATTATTCGTTACGGCAACGGAATAAAATTCCCCGACCGAATTATTCCCACGCAAAATACAGCTTGGATATTTCCACGTTATCGCTGATCCTGTCTCCACCTGAGTCCAGGAAATTTTCGAATTATCTCCTTTGCAAATACCCCGTTTCGTGACAAAATTAAATATACCGCCTTTCCCATTCTTATCACCAGGATACCAGTTTTGTACAGTAGAATATTTTACTTCTGCATTCCTAAGTGCTATGATCTCAACCACAGCCGCGTGCAGCTGGTTCTCATCCCGCCTGGGAGCAGTACATCCTTCGAGATAACTAACGTAGCTGTCCTCCTCTGCAATAATAAGGGTTCTTTCAAACTGCCCGGTGTTGGCTGCGTTTATCCTAAAATAGGTTGATAACTCCATTGGGCATCTTACTCCCTTTGGGATAAAGCAAAATGAACCATCGCTGAATACAGCTGAATTTAAAGCAGCAAAATAATTATCCGTATAAGGAACAACCGTTCCCAAATATTTCTTAATCAGATCCCGGTATTCTTTTATTGCTTCACTTAGGGGACAAAAGATTATTCCATGTTCAGCAAGAGTCTCCTGAAATGTTGTTTTTACCGATGCGCTATCCATTATGGCATCTACCGCAACACCTGTTAACATTTTCTGCTCATCCAAAGGGATTCCAAGCTTGTCAAAGGTTTTCTTCAACTCCGGGTCAATATCGTCTATGCTATCCGGCTGCACTTTTTGTTTAGGAGCTGCATAATAAATGATATCCTGAAAATTGATTTTTGGTATTTTCAGGTGAGCCCAGTTTGGCATTTTTTTGGTTAACCAATGCCGGAAGGCCTTTAAACGGTATTCCAACATAAATTCCGGTTCTTTCTTTTTTTCAGAGATTAAACGTACAACATCCTCACTTAGTCCCTTTGGAATCGTATCTGTTTCAACATCCGTGTAAAAGCCGTATTTGTATTCTCCCTGGGTTATATCATTTATTATTTTATCCTGCTCTTTATTCATGCTTTTTTCTTATAAACAAATTTCTGGCCGCAGAAATCATGCTCTATGTGGAATTATTCTAAATAAGGGCAAATATACAAAAATTAATGTATAAGGTATGTAATTTGGAGATGGTTTTAGTTTTTGTTTGTTTTACATAAAATTAACACAAAATATGAAAGGAAATGTTCAGAAAAAACCCCAAATCTCCGAGTTGGGGGAATTTGGATTAATTGAACATCTGACAAAAGGGATAAAATTAATAAATCCCAGTAGCAAGAAAGGAGTTGGTGACGATGCAGCCGTTTTGGAATATCCTGATAAACAAATAGTAGTAACAACCGATTTATTGCTCGAGGGAATACATTTCAATTTAATATATACTCCCCTGAAACATTTGGGGTATAAAGCTGCCGTTGTAAATTTCTCGGACATATATTCGATGAATGCGAGGCCAAAACAAATCACTGTTTCATTAGGCCTGTCAAAAAGGTTTGCCCTTGAGGATGTTGATACACTCTATGAAGGAATATATCTTGCCTGTAAAAATTATGGAGTTGACTTGATCGGAGGCGATACATCAGCATCGGTTACCGGATTAATCATAAGCATAACTGCAATAGGTGAATCCGGAAAGAATGATCTCGTTTACCGGGATGGCGCACAAATAAATGATCTTATCTGCGTTTCAGGAAACCTGGGTTCCGCTTACATGGGGCTTCAATTACTTGAAAGAGAAAAAACGATTTATGAGGAAGACCCAACAACCCAACCCGATCTTTCAGGTTATGATTATATTTTAAACCGACAGCTAAAGCCAGAAGCCAGAAAGGATATTATAGAAATTCTTGGTGATCTGGAAATTAAACCCACATCAATGATTGATGTTTCAGATGGATTATCCTCCGATCTGTTGCATATCTGTAAAAACTCGAAAGTAGGTTGCAAAATTTACCAGGACAAAATTCCAATAGATCAGAGTACAATAGCCATGGTAAATGAATTTCATTTGGATCCGGTTATACCTGTATTACATGGAGGCGAAGATTATGAACTTCTTTTTACCATTCCTTTGAAACTTCATGATAAAATAAACTCCCTTTCTCAAGTTAGTCTGATAGGGCACATATGTAAGGAAGAAGAAGGCAGGTATTTGATAACAACCCAGGGAAGTTCCATAGAATTAAAGGCCCAGGGATGGAATGCTCTGAAAGACACCTAGAAATCCTGAAAGATGACCGAAAGAGACTATCTTTCAGTACAATAACTCTTAATAACTCCTCTTTCGGAACTTGTTATAAACGCAATAATGTTGTCTCTTTCTATAGAGGAAGGAAATGTTTTTTCAATATGTTCAATGGCCTGTGCATTATTCAAATTACTCAGAAAAATGGTTCTGTACATTTCCTGGATTCCGCTTATCTTTTCATCGCTGAAGTTTCTTCTCCTGAGTCCTATTGAATTTACTCCCATATATGATAAGGGTTCCCGGTCCACTTTAATGTATGGCGGAACATCTTGTCTGACTTTGGAACCACCGCCTATCATTACATGTGAACCAATATGTACAAACTGATGGACGAGAGTACCGCCACCGAGTATAGCCCAGTCATGAATTTTCACTTCACCGGCTAATCCCACATTATTCACAAGAACACAAAAATCCCCAATTACACAATCATGGGCTATATGTACATAAGCCATAATGACACAGTTGTTGCCAATAACAGTTTTGAAAGAGGCTTTTGTTCCCCTGTTAACAGTAACACATTCCCGGATGATTGTGTTATCTCCAATTTCAGCAGTAGATTCCTCTCCCTGAAATTTCATATCCTGGGGAATTGCTGAAACAACAGCTCCAGGAAATATTTTACAGTTCTTCCCGATTCTTGCACCATGCATGATGGTTACATTAGGGCCTATCCAAGTTCCGTCATCTATAATTACATTGCCGGAAATGGATGTAAAAGGTCCGATTTCCACATCTTTACCAATCTTTGCATCGGAATGGATACAGGTCAGGGCTTGGTTAATCATTCTTTATTTTTTACTATCTGCGCTGTTACTTCACCTTCCATAACCACCTTATTTCCTACAAAAGCCTGTCCAAACATGGTTACAATACTATGCCGTATAGGCTCCGTCATTTCCATTTTGAACAAGATGGTGTCTCCGGGCACAACCATTTGTTTGAATTTCACTTTATCAACTTTAAGGAAATAAGTGGAATATTTCTCTGGTTCATCCACTTGGTTAAGCACAAGCACTCCCCCTACCTGAGCCATTGCTTCTATCTGCAATACACCAGGCATTATGGGTTCATCAGGGAAATGACCCTGGAAAAACAATTCATTATAAGTTATATTCTTCAATCCTATTACGGAATGATCATCCAGATGAATAATCTTATCAACCAATAAAAACGGATAACGGTGAGGCAATTTTAACTGTATCTCCTTTATGTCCATAACAGGTGGCTTGTCAGGATCGTAAACCGGAATAGCACTTTTGGACAGTTCTTTTTTAATTGCCTGCCTGACTTTTTTTGCCAATTCGGTATTGGCATAATGGCCTGGCCGGTTGGCAACAACTTTACCCTTAATGGGCTGTCCAATTAAAGCCATATCTCCCATAATGTCAAGTAGTTTATGACGGGCAGGTTCGTTGCTGAAATGCAACTCAACATTGTTAAGAATGCCTTCAGAATTCACTTTTATATGCGGCTTATTGAACAGATCAGCAATCCTGTCTACTTCAGCCTGCTTAACTTTCCGGTCAAATATGACAATGGCATTATCGAGATCGCCTCCCTTAATCAGGTTTTGTTTCGCAAGTGCTTCCAATTCATGGAAAAACACAAAGGTTCTGCACATTGAAATTTCATTCTCAAAATCTGAAATATTGTTCAGAATGGCATATTGGTTACCCAATATCGGTGAATTATAATCGATTAAGACATTAATACTCAGATGATCATCAGGATAGATCATAAGATCCACACCGTTCTCTTCATCCGAAAAAATGATCTTTTCTTTTACTACGTAGTAATTTCTTTCAACATTCTGTTCAATGATACCTGCTTTGTGAATCGCCTCAACAAACTTTCGGGAACTTCCACCCATAATAGGAGCTTCCTGTCCTTTCAGTTCAATCAATACGTTATCCACCTGCATTCCATTAAAAGCTGCCAAAATATGTTCAATAGTAGCAACACGGTAGCCCTTTTCCTCAAGTGTTGTTCCTCTCGAAGTATCAATTACATTTTCAGCGATGGCACTAATTATTGGTTTTTCAGGTAAATCAGTCCTGCAAAACTTATAGCCATGATTTTCAGGGGCAGGTTTAAAAGTCACCTCTACATCGACACCTGTATGTAACCCTTTACCCGTTAAACTAACAGGTTTTCCAATAGTTCGTTGCTTTTCGGACATTTGATACTTTAATTGTTAAAAATTTTTAGTCCCGCAAGATACAAAAAATCAACAAATTTGATCATGAACAAACAAAATGTGTTAATTTGGCTCCAACGGGGTGAGGCTTTCAGTAATAAGTTCCCGGTTTTCGGTTTGTTGTTATTCGCTTCGTTGAAGCATGGCCAGAAAATTAAGCCAATTATTTTCCCTTTAGTTCATTTATATCTTTTTCCATAGAGTTAATTTTGGCATTTAACTCCGGAAGTTTCCGGAAAAAGATATGGGATTTTTTAAAGTCTGTTAAATTAAAGCTGGGAGAACCCACGACAACCATTCCGGGTTCTTTTATGCTTTTGGAAACTCCCGCTTGAGCACCTATTTTTACTCCATCAGCAATGGTTATGTGACCAACGAAACCTACCTGGCCGCCAAACATGCATTCCTTTCCTATCTTAACGGATCCTGAAATGCCTGTATGAGCAGCAATTACCGTATTTTCTCCTATTTCAACATTATGAGCTACTTGTATTAAATTGTCGAGTTTCACCCCTTTTCTGATAATGGTTGAACCGATGGTTGCCCGGTCAATGGTTGTATTTGCACCGATCTCAACATGGTCTTCAATAATTACATTACCAACCTGCGGAATTTTTTTATAGTTCTTATCCGACTTCGGGGCAAATCCAAAGCCGTCGGACCCAATAACCGTACCGGCATGAATCACACAATCTTTGCCAATAACACAATTATGATAAATTTTAACCCCGGGGTAAATTATCGTGTTTTTATCAATCCTTACATTATCTCCAACATACACCTGGGGATAAATTTTAACTTGTTCATCAATACGTACATTTTCACCCACATAACAATTAGCTCCCAAATAAACATTTTTACCCAATTTAGCACTCTGCTCCACAACAGCCGTGTTGTGAATACCAACCTTGGGAGGTTTATTCCGGTTCTGCAATTCCAACAGGGATGCAAAAGCCTCATAGGCATTATCGACTCTAATAAGCGTACACTTAACCTCCTTTTCCAGCTTAATTTCCTTATTAATAAGTACAATCGAGGCTTCCGTTGTATATAAATACCTGGTATATTTTAGATTGGCCAGAAAAGCAAGGGTCCCTTTTTCCCCCTCCTCAATTTTTGATATGTTATTGACGGTAACATCAGGGTTCCCTTCAACCTCACCGTTCAAAAACCCGGCTAATACTTTAGCTGAATATTCCATTCTTTTAATTGTTTTGTTTTGGACAAATCTATTATAAATCTTTAGGATAACATAAAAAATATTTTGTCACTGTTTTTGCCAGTACTTCAACATTAAGCATATCAGAAGCATCGGCGATATCAACCAATTGACCGTTGTTATATAAGATCTTAATTTTCGTATCGCCCGGTATATATGCCTTATTACTAATTGAATCGGTAAAAACGTAATAATGTATTACATCCTCTCCGATTTTTAACTTTTTCTTTACTCTTAACTTAATTTCTTCAATTTTATTTTTGTTGAAAGGCGTATTCTGTATTTCAACTCTGAACAGCTCACGGTTTATCATCCTTTTGCAAAGAGTTGATAATGTAAAATCAGGATGATCAGTCCACACTTTTATCGATGCAATAATATCATTATCATCCAGTTTTGAAAACTGTTCAATGATCTCACTGTGATCAAATTCAGGAGATTCTGAAAAAATGGTTTCTTTGCATATATTGTTGTAAAGAAAAAATTTCAATGCCGGGGTTCCAAACAATTGTATTTTATTATTGGCTAATTCTTTTGCACGTTTAAGTATTTTTACAAATAGCTGCTCAGCAGCTATAACGGTTTTATGAAGATACACCTGCCAATACATAAATCTTCTGGCAATCAGGAATTTTTCGATTGAATAGATGCCCTTGGCCTCCACTACCAACTGGTCATTTACCACATTTAGCATTTTAATTATCCTGTCAGATCCAATGGCTCCTTCAATAACTCCGGTAAAAAAACTATCCCGGCGAAGATAATCAAGACGATCTGTATCAAGCTGGCTTGAGACCAGCTGATTGAGAAATTTCTTATGATACTGGTTTCGAAAGATATTTATAGCAAGAGAGAGATCATATGTTTTGTTTAAATAGTCCATAAATAATCCTGAAAGATCTTCATGTGTAATTTTTTCAACCAAACTGTACTCAAGTGCGTGAGAAAAAGGGCCATGACCTATATCATGCAATAAAATGGCTACAGATACAGCTTCAGCCTCCTCATCCGAAACGTTATGACCTTTCAATTTGATAATATTGATCGCCGAATTCATCAAATAATAAGCCCCAATTGCATGTTGAAAACGGGTATGAGTGGCCCCGGGATATACAAAGTTGGTTAAACCCAACTGCTTGATCCTCCTTAGTCTCTGAAAACAGGGATGCTCGATTAAATCAAAGATTATGCCATAAGGAATATTAATGAAACCATAAACCGGATCATTAATGATCTTTTGCTTATAATGACTACTCACATTACTGAATTTAAGCCCCTGAAAGTACGATTATTATGCCTGAATACAAAATTGCCATGCAGAATATCCCTGTATTTATTATGACCAATATTTGCAAATTTTGAAAATTCGATAATATTCCCTATTTTTGCACCTTGAACGTGGGGAAGTATTATTATAATGGGGGACAATAGTCCCCTATTTTTATAGCCGGTATAATGATTGAAAGAGATAGGATAATAGAATTGGTTGAAAAAATTATTCGGGAAACTGAGATTTTTCTTGTGGATATTACGGTCACAGCCAAAAAAAAAATTTTGATATGGATTGACAAGAAGGATGGAATAACCATCGATGAATGTGCTGAAATTAGTAAGGAACTGGAGAACCATCTCGACCGGAGTATCGAAGATTTTGAACTGGAAGTGTCTTCTCCAGGACTGGATACTTCGTTTAGGGTGAGGCAACAATATGATAAAAACATTGGCCGTGAGATCGAGATCGTAACTGATGACAACAAAATTCATAAAGGGGAACTTTTACAAGTTACTGAAGATGGGATAAAACTGGAAATTATAAAAAATAAAAAGGGAAAAGGGAAAAAAGAAGATCAAGCTACTGAACTATCATTAGGTTTTAACCAAATAAAATCAGCAAAAGTTATTGTGACTTTTTAAATAAAAACGGATGAACTGAAAAATGGAAAATTTAAATTTAATCGATACATTCTCGGAATTCAAAGAATTAAAAAACATTGACAGAGCAACGATGATGAGCGTTCTGGAGGATGTATTCCGGGGTCTCCTGTTAAAGAAGTATGGTTCAGATAATAATTTTGATGTTATTATCAATATTGATAAAGGTGACTTTGAAATTTGGAGAAATCGCGAAGTCATTGAGGACAAGGATGTTATTGATGAAAACCTGCAGATTGCATTATCCGAGGCAAAAAAAATAGACGATGATTACGAGGTAGGTGAAGAAGTAACAGATGAAGTTAAACTTGTCGATTTTGGCAGAAGGGCTATTTTATCGCTTCGTCAGAATCTCACCTCCCGGATCCTGGATCTGGAGAAAAATAATGTCTTTAACAAATACAAAGACCGTATTGGAGAAATCGTCACCGGTGAGGTTTACCAGGTTTGGAAACGGGAGATTTTAGTCCTTGATGATGAAGGGAATGAATTAATTCTGCCTAAAACCGAGCAAATACCTTCGGATTATTTCAGAAAGGGAGATATCATCCGGGCCGTTGTTATTACGGTTGAAATGAGAAATAACAATCCATTAATTCTTCTTTCCCGTACTTCATCTGTTTTTCTCGAGCGCTTATTCGAGTTAGAAGTACCGGAGATTTTCGATGGACTGATTACAATAAAGAAGATTGTCAGGGTTCCGGGTGAAAGGGCAAAAATAGCTGTTGAGTCGTATGATGAACGGATCGACCCTGTTGGAGCGTGCGTGGGTATGAAAGGATCGCGGATTCATGGTATTGTGCGTGAATTAAAAAACGAAAATATCGATGTAATAAACTTCACTTCCAATACCCAATTATACATTACAAGAGCTCTTAGTCCGGCCAAAATAATTTCAATTAAATTGGATGAAGAAGACTACCGTGCTGAAGTTTATCTGAAACCCAATGAGGTGTCTTTGGCTATTGGTAAAGGTGGATTGAATATTAAATTAGCTGGTCAGCTAACCGGTTACGAAATCGATGTATACCGGGAATCAGATATAGAAGATGAAGAAGATGTTAATTTGGAAGAATTTGCTGATGAAATCGAAAACTGGATACTGGATGAATTAAGAGCTATCGGATGCGATACAGCAAAAAGCG
Organism: Bacteroidota bacterium; assembly: GCA_030605195.1. Taxonomy (GTDB): domain Bacteria; phylum Bacteroidota; class Bacteroidia; order Bacteroidales; family VadinHA17; genus CAZEWS01. The sequence goes on along the minus strand of JAUWBB010000018.1, from coordinate 5,685 downwards.
TATTAGAGTTATCAATTGAAGACCTGGTTAAACGTACTGATCTTGAAGAGGAGACCATTAAAGACCTCACTAAAATTTTAAATGCAGAATTTGAATAGTTCTAAGTATTAGTTATATCTTCGTGTTTTTCTTCTATTCAGGCGATGTGTGACTACAATTATAATTTCTCAGAGGATAAAAATGACACAAGGGACAAAGGCAACAAGACTGAGTAAAGCAGCGAGGGAGTTCAATGTAGGAATCTCCACTATCGTGGAATTCCTTCATAAGAAGGATGTTGATATTGATCCAAGCCCAAATACCAAGGTGCCTTCGGATATTTATTCCCTTCTTGAGAGAGAATTCAGTTCTGATATTTCATTAAAAAAGGAATCGGAAAAGCTTAGTCTTAGAAATCTGAGAGAGGTTAAGGAGACCATTTCTATTACTGATATTGAAGAATATAAATCCCGGGAGGTATCTAAATCTGAAGAAGAAGTCTTTATTAAAGATATAACCGGATCACTGGAAACAATGGATGAAATCCCAGATGAAGTTGAATCCGAAGCCAGGGGAAAAACTGGAGTTAAGGTAGTAGGAAAAATTGATCTGGACGTCGCGAAAACCAAAGAGAAACCAAAAACTGAAAAAACCGAAGAGGATACGGAAAAAATCGTCCCTGACAAAACGGAGGAAAAAATTGCAGAAAAAGAACCTGACATAACGGTTGTTAGAAAAATCGATCTCGATACCTTGCAAAAATCGGTAATAAAGAAAAAAGCTAAGAGAGAAAAAGCCCCTGAAGAAAAGGAAGAATCCATTGAAGAAACATTAACAGAACATGCTGAACCGGGAACAGAATTAGAAAAACCGGAGGAAATCTACCGTTCGAAAGTTGCAAAACTTTCAGGTCCCACCGTGATAGGGAAAATCGATTTGCCAAAAAAGGAGAAAAAGAAGAAACCGGTTGCCTCATCAAATGACGTGGAAGCCGCGAAGAAGAAAAGAAAAAGAATCAAGAAAGAAATAGAAAAAATCTCTCTGAAAGGGGAATCAGCAAAGAAATCGGATCAGAAAGCAGGTATTGAATCCCAGAAGTCTCTGAAAACAAAGAGAAAAGTCGTACGTCCGGAAATAAATGAGGAAGAAATTCAAAAACAAATTAAGGAGACACTGGCACGGTTAACCACCAAAGGCAAATCAAAAGGAGCAAAATACCGCAGGGAAAAAAAAGAAGCAACTATCCAGCGGCAAAAAGAAGAGGATGAAAAGACAGAAAAGAGGAAAAGCATACTTAAAGTTACTGAATTCGTTTCAGTTAACGAACTGGCATCAATGATGGATGTGCCGGTAAATGATGTCATCTCAACCTGTATGACTCTTGGTTTATTCGTTTCCATTAACCAGAGACTGGATGCCGAAACCATGGCGCTGGTAGCCGAGGAATTTGGCTTTAATGTTGAATTTGTCAGTATTGAATTCCAGGAAGCGATCAAAGAGGAAGAAGACCGTAAGGAAGAACTTAAACCAAGACCACCAATTGTAACGGTAATGGGGCATGTTGACCATGGCAAGACCAAGCTACTCGATCATATTCGTAATACCAACGTAATCGCCGGTGAAGCCGGAGGAATCACTCAGCATGTTGGTGCCTACGCCGTTACTCTTGATGATGGCCGGCAAATTACTTTTTTAGACACACCCGGTCATGAAGCTTTTACTGCCATGCGTGCCAGGGGTGCACAAATTACGGATGTGGTTATTATTGTTATCGCTGCAGATGATGGTGTAATGCCACAAACCATCGAAGCTATAAACCACGCACACGCCGCAGGTGTTCCCATGGTGTTTACCATTAACAAAATTGACAAGCCAACTGCCAATTCTGAAAAAATAAAGGAAGAACTTGCCAAAATAAATTTCATGGTTGAAGACTGGGGAGGGAAATATCAATCTCAGGAAATCTCAGCCAAAAACGGAATCAATATTGATGAATTATTGGAAAAAGTCCTGCTTGAGGCTGAAATGCTGGAACTTAAAGCCAATCCCAAAAAGAAAGCCTCTGGTACCGTCATTGAATCATCACTCGATAAGGGAAAAGGTTATATGACAACCATATTGGTTAAGGCAGGCACTTTAAAAATTGGAGATATAGTACTGGCAGGAAGTCACTTCGGGCATGTCAAGGCAATGTATAATGAACGGGAGAAAAAGATAAAAACGGCGGGGCCCTCAACTCCGGTCTTGCTCCTGGGATTGGATGGCGCTCCACAGGCAGGAGATAAATTTAATGTTATGGACAGCGATAAGGAAGCCAAAGAAATTGCAACTAAACGGGAACAACTCCAGAGGGAACAGGGATTGAGAACCCATAAACACATAACCCTTGATGAAATTGGGCGGAGGATAGCTATTGGAAACTTCCAGGAATTGAATGTCATTATTAAAGGAGATGTTGATGGTTCGGTCGAAGCGCTTACCGATTCATTAATTAAACTTTCAACCGAAGAAATACAGTTAAATATTATCCATAAAGCGGTTGGCCAGATTTCCGAATCTGATATCCTGCTTGCTGCTGCATCAAATGCTATTGTTATTGGGTTTCAGGTTCGTCCTTCTTTTATTGCCAATAAATTAGCTGAAAAAGAAGAAATCGATATCCGTCTATACTCAATCATTTATGATGCAATCGAGGAAATAAAATTAGCTATGGAAGGAATGCTTTCGCCGGAAATAAAAGAAGAAACAACCGCCACGCTTGAAATCCAGGAAATTTTTAAAATTTCTAAAACCGGTACTATTGCCGGATGTATTGTGAAAGAAGGAAAAATATCCAGGGGTTCTAAAGTCCGTATCATCCGGGAAGGGATAGTGGTATATGCTGGTAAGTTGGGATCACTCAAGAGATTTAAAGAAGATGTTAAGGAAGTTCATAGTGGCCTGGAATGCGGTTTGAATATTGAAAACTTTAACGATGTTAAAGTTAGTGACATAATAGAGGCTTACCTGGAAATCGAGGTGAAAAAAACATTATAATCCGGATTAAGCATTAATAAGTTCTTTATATCGATCAGCCGTAAGCAAATTATTCAGTTCCTCCGGTTTATCCATTGAAATTTTTATCATCCAGCCATCACCGTAAGGGTCTTTGTTAATAACATCAGGGTTATCTTCCAATTTGGGATTAACTTCCAATACCTCACCTGATACCGGCATAAACATATCGGAAACGGTTTTTACTGCCTCAATGGTTCCAAACACCTCTTCTCTTTCAAGTTTTTCCCCTTCGGTTTCAATTTCCACAAATACAATATCACCCAGTTCCGCCTGTGCAAAATCCGTGATACCTAGTATAGCTTCATTGTTTTCAATTCGAAGCCATTCATGGTCTTTGGTGTACTTTAAATTTTCAGGAACATTCATGATTATTTGTTTTTATTGATTTAGCCGTAAACTTTCCAAAAATAACCATTTTTTGCTGAATTAAAAAGCAAGCCTGTATTAAAATCATTGCGTCAATGTAAATCGAATACTAAATCCAAAATTTGTATTAGCTGTTGGGAAAGTTAGCGCCACAAAAGGTTTATTTACAACGCGATCGTAAAATAATCTCAGATTAAACCGGTCGCTCAGGACATAATCCGCTGATAACTTCACCGATATTATTCTTTGACCCGCTGTTGGCTCAGGGATATTTTCAACCAGCCGGTGCATGATGGTCTTATTATCACGAATTGAAAGATCCGCCCTAACATTGAGATCACTTTTATATTCCTGCTGCCGCCCACCGGTCCTGATGATAATTTGAACTTCATTAAATCGATATCCCACACCAAAAACGATTTCATTACTTAAGAGTTCCGTTACCCGGTTATTGGTCAGACTTAAAGAAAGGGTTCTTGCCCTTTTTAATTCAACCTTCGAGGTAAGGCTGTTTTTCCAGGTCATATCAAAGTTAATTAAGGGATTGAACTGTTCATTAATCGTAATAACATTGATTTCATGTTCAGGAATATAATTATATTGTATATCACGAATACGGCTCAGACCATCATCATCTTCCGAATAGTATAGGTTGGTGGTATACGACCCAATATCAAAAGTAGACCTGTAGGCATGATTTATATTAATTGCCCGAAGGTATTTTTTAATAAATCCTATTTTTGACAGGCCATCGAATCTGACTTTCCAGTTTGGCATGATGCTCAGGATGGATGGAAATGTTCTGAGGGAAATGTTTTCCGGATCTCGTTTGGCATATGCAGCAAGAAAAGCCGGTATTAAAACTTCCTGAGAAGTAAAACCATAGCCATTTTTATACTCACCCTCTGCTGGCAGGCTGGTTTCAGGGTCTATATCAGGATTATAAGTAGGATCTGATTTCCTCCGCCGGTCTGCCAAACGGCGGGAGATCACCATGGTATAGTCTCTGAATCGTTCGAAATTTTCAGAAGCATAATCATCAGCACTTGAAATCTTTTCAAATGCCGTTCCCCATGTAAAATAAGTCATGCTTAAATTTCCTGTTATGATCTTATTTTCGAACAGGTGTCCGGTAAAGGAATCGGAATCAATGTACCGGAAATATTCGCTTACATTGCTTGAAAACCTCCTGCTGGCAGTAAGGTCAATTCTAAATCCGGTAAAAGGCTCGACTGTACTTCTCATCGAGAAGTTTTGATTGTGGATCATCTCATAAGGTGCAGTAAGCAGGGAATCCGTTGTTAACCAGTCATTGCGGGCTGCCTTCCTGACGAAGTTATAGTCCTGGTATCCTACAACAAAGGGCCATCCGGGAGCAAGAACATTGTTGTATTTCCCCATACCCAGATATTTGCTTCCAGGCATATAACCAGGTAAAATTGTCCCGTTATTCTGAGAATAGTTTATTGAAATATTCTTTACTGCCATCAGTATACGCATGGTATTTTCAGCAACGACAAGAAAAGGATTTTCTTTTTTTTCAACTTTCCCCTCAATCTTGAAACTGACGTTGTTATAGTCTTCATTAGTTGTGAATGTAATCTTGCGGTCATTTACAATTTCAACTTTCCCCGTTATCTCCTTTCCGCCGGAATCAAAAGCCTTAACTACAACATCCTCGGAATACAGCTTATGGATTATGGGTTTGGGCTGATCTGCCCTGAGCCTGACATTATCTCTTGAATACCTTACCGTTTTAAACCGCTTTTTAGCCTGTTGCTCTCTTCCTTTGGTCCTGTATTTCTGGTTAATTTTTTTCAAGAGGCCAACTTTATTGTATAAGTTCAGAAGATTAAGCTGGCCTGATACTTGTGTAGTATTAGAATTCCTGATTGTATTCCCAAGGTCTATTTCCATGGTATCATGAAAAACAGGACCAACATCCCAGTCATAAACAGCATTATACCTGGCGGTTGCTGATATCCAGTTAAATAAGGGTATTTTATTAATCGGTATCGTATATGTTGCGTTAATTACATGGTGGTATTGGGTAGTCCGGCCAAAATTTCTAAGGTTTAACAGAACCGAATCTTTCCAGGATTCATAAGTATCCTTATACCGGTACTTATCCACACCGCCAATTGGCTCATCAATCCGCGCGGTATTCGTAGCTGAAAAATCAAATTTTAGCGATTTGGTGATATCATATTTAAAATCATAAAACCGGTTCCATTCAAAATCTTTTCTGAAGGTGGGTCTTATTTTCAGGAATGGGTTGTTTAT
>JAUWBB010000131.1 GCA_030605195.1 Bacteroidota bacterium | reverse complement strand
CAATATATGGTGTATTTCGTATGTAGTCTAAATAAATGACTAAAATTTGAAAATGCCTGAAATGCCTAAAATACAGTCCGATTATTTACATGATGTCAGGTGTTTCCACCTGACATTGAATACTGGAGTAATTAAAATCTTGCAATATCATTAACTGTCGGATGGAAACATCCGACAGCATCGTAATAACAATGACCAAAAAGAGTTAAGACACTTAAATTATCTCAGGTTAAAGGCATTTTTTGAAATTTGGGAAATTGATTGTTGGTTGTTATTTATTCACAATATAATTAATTTTTAAAGGTGTTCATGAGCTCTCCGCCAGCTGGCAGATCGGTTGTTTTTTGTTATTTGGTGTTTGTTATTTGGGATTTTGATTGCAGTTTTGCTAAGTTAAGATTAAATCAGGTTATGAAGAAAAATGAATTGCATCATGAGTAACTATAGTACTCTTTTATTCGAAACAAAAGAAAATATCGCGACGGTTTGGCTAAATCGCCCTGGTATTCATAATTCCTTTAACGAAACCATGATATCTGAGCTTATAGAATGTTTTAAGGAGATTAACCAGATGGATAATATCCGGGTCGTTGTACTCAGGGGAAAAGGAAAATCCTTTTGTGCCGGAGCAGATCTGAACTGGATGAAAGACGTTACAAAATACACATATGAGGAGAATTATAACGAAAGCTACCGGTTATCACAATGCTTTTATACCATATATACATGCATAAAACCCACCATTGCCGTAATTCATGGAGCAGCTATCGGTGGTGCAAACGGATTGCTTGCAGCTTGCGATATAGCATTTTGCGATTCTGAAACCACTTTTTCCCTTAGTGAGGTTAAAATCGGAATCATCCCTGCTTGCATTTCGCCTTATGTTATAAAAAGAGTTGGTGAGTTTGGTGCAAAAGAATTAATGCTAACAGGAAGAAGAATTAAGGGAAAAGAAGCTGAAACTTTTCGTTTGGTAAACAGGTCTTTACCAACTGCAGATATGGAAACGCATCTGAAGTCGGTGATTGATCTGCTTTTAACAAGCGGACCAGAAGCTATGTCGCATTGTAAAAACCTGATCTTTGATGTTGCCAACACCTTGGATCTTGATCAGGCATTAGAGAAAACAGCTGAAAAAATTGCTGAAATCCGGATTTCAGAGGAAGGACAGGAAGGAATGAAAGCCTTCCTTGAAAAAAGAATCCCATCTTGGGTTAAAAAATGAAACTATTTAAAAAGATACTCATTGCCAACAGGGCAGAGATTGCCGTTAGAATCATAAGGGCTGCACATGATCTGGGCATAAAAACTGCATCGATCTATTCTGAAGCCGATGCGGATGCCTTACATGTTAAATACTCGGATGAAGCTTACTGTATTGGTAAGGAAGTTTTAAGTGAAACATATCTGAATATCGGGAAAATCATTTCTGTAGCGCTGAGGGCTAATTGTGAAGCCATCCATCCGGGATACGGATTTCTTGCTGAAAATCCGGATTTTGTCAAAGCTTGCGAAAATGCCGGAATTTCCTTTATCGGACCCACCAGTAAAGTCATTGCTCTGATGGGTAACAAAATACAAGCCAGGAAATTTATTAGAAGCATTCATGTTCCCCTGGTTGAAGGAGCTGTTGGAAAAGATATTGAAACACTGGTTAAAGCGGGGGAAAAAATCACTTTTCCTTTGTTGCTAAAGGCTGCAACCGGCGGAGGTGGTAAAGGGATGAGAATTGTTTATGATGACAATCAATTAAAAGAAGCAATTGAGTCAACCACGAGGGAAGCAAAAGCATACTTTGGAGATGATACCGTTTATATTGAAAAATACCTTGAGGACACCCGGCATATTGAATTCCAGATTCTTGGGGATCACTTTGGAAATGTAATTCATGTATATGAACGCGAGTGTTCCATTCAAAGGCGCTACCAAAAAATAATTGAAGAAGCACCTTCAATTACTCTTACTCCGGAGATACGGGAGGAAATGGGTAAAACCGCTGTGAAGATTGGTAAGGAGATTGGATATAATAATGCAGGTACAATTGAATTTTTAGTGGACAAAAATCTGAAATTCTACTTCCTGGAAATGAATACACGTATCCAGGTTGAACATCCGGTTACCGAACTAACTACAGGAATCGATTTGGTTAAAGAGCAGATTTATATTAGCGCAGGAAATCCTTTACGATACAACCAGGAGAATATTTGCCAAAAAGGCCATGCCATCGAGGCAAGGATTTATGCCGAAGACCCTTCGAATAATTTTCTTCCTTCACCAGGGAAAATGACCCTTTACAGGGAACCGGAAGGAGATAATATCAGGATCGATTCCGGAATAGCCGAAGCCTGTGCAATTCAAAGTGTTTTTGATCCAATGATCAGTAAACTAATTGTCTATGGAAAAAACCGGGAAAATGCAATCGAAAAACTGGAATCAGCTTTATCAGATTATATTATCCATGGAATACACACAAATATCCCATATCTGATCGAATTATCACGGAATAAGGAATACAGAAAGAATTTATTATCCACCACGTTTTGCAATGAAAAAACTTCAGGGATTATTAAAAAGATCAGTAAGACAAAACAACTTATTCCGGAATTTATTCCCCTTTTGTCTTATTTGGTTTTTATATTAAGAAAAGAGTTTAACAAAAATGTACCGGATCAGACAGATAAGCCTTTTATTTGGAATTATATTGGCTTGTGGAGAAGCTTAATGAAAATTCCGTTTCTTCTTGAAGGAAAAAAGCTGGAAACCAATATTTATGATATAAAAAAAAATGAATTTAGTGTTGAATTCAACAATCAGGATTTCCTGGTAAGATTAAATTATTTATCTAACGGTGAAATAAATTTTATCATTAACGGGGAAAACGTAACTGCCTATATATCGGAAAGGGATTACATGAATGCTTTTGTGACTTGTGAGGGATTTACTTTTGAAGTAACGCGTATGGATTTCCTGCCGGAAGAATATGTGGTGGGTACCGGTGACTTAGGTTGGACAGAGGACTCGGATGTTTTATTTTCACCAATGCCAGGCAAAGTAATTAAAATAAATGTGAAGGAGGGTGATGAAATTTCAAAGGGGCAGGTACTGATGATTCTCGAGGCAATGAAAATGGAAAATAACATTATCGCGATAAAAGATGCCATTGTCCGGAAATTAAATGTTTCTGTTGATCAGATGGTTGATGGAGGAGCAGCACTGATAGCTTTTAAATAATATAATTATTCTTGAGAATGGTTATTTAGTATTTAAAATTTAAGTTCAGTTAATTTTTGGCAGAAAATTACAAATGACAAAAAACAAAATCCAAATAAAAAACAATACTCAATACCGAATGATCAAAATAATATAATACTATTTGATTTTTTTTCGAAAATTAGATATTGGAATTTGAATATTATTTGTCATTTGTTATTTGTGTTTTGGAATTTTAACTTTTAATCAAAGGAGGTATTTATGGTTGGAATTATTGGATATGGCACACAAATTCCCCGGTACAGAATTAAGGTTGAAGAGATAGCCAAAGTCTGGGGTGCTGATGCTTCTGCTATAAGGCGGGGATTAAACCTGAATGAAAAATCAGTACCTGCACCGGATGAGGATTGTGCTACCTTATCGGTTAATGCCGCCCGTGATGCACTGAAAAGGGCAGGCATCGACCCTAAAAAAATCGGTGCGGTATATGTAGGAAGCGAATCTCATCCCTATGCTGTTAAACCAACAGGAACTATAGTTGCAGAAGCATTGGGGATCTGTCCTGACGTTCATACTGCCGATTTGGAATTTGCCTGTAAAGCAGGGACCGAAGGCATGTTTATTGCTCTTCAGTTAGTGAAGTCAGGTGCAGTATCCTGTGCACTTGCAATAGGCGCCGACACTTCACAGGGAGCGCCTGGCGATGCACTGGAATATTCAGCCAGCGCTGGAGCAGCTGCTTTTATTATGGGTTCCGAAAATCTGGTTGCTGAATTATTGGAAACGGATTGTTATATGACCGATACACCGGATTTCTGGCGACGTGAAAACGCTCATTACCCGGAACATGGTGGACGATTCACCGGTGATCCGGCATATAAAAAACATGTTACGGGAGCCGTGATGGCAATCCTTGAAAGGACAGCCACTAAACCTGAAGATTTTGATTACCTGGTCTTTCATCAACCAAACGGCAAGTTCCCGGTTCAGATGGCAAAAAAACTTGGATTTAAAGAACCTCAATATCGTTATGGACTTTTAACTCCTACCCTTGGTAATACGTATTCCGGATCATCGCCGATGGGCTTAGCTGCCACACTGGATGAAGCTAAACCCGAACAGACCATCCTGCTTGTTTCTTACGGATCAGGAGCAGGTAGTGATGCTTTTATTTTCCGTACTACGGAAAGATTGTTGGAAGTGCATAACCAGGCACCTAAAGTGAGAAAACAACTGGACGAACACAAGTTTTATCTTGAATACGGATCATACGCGAAATTCAGACGTAAAATTCTTAAACCAGAATAGGAGGTAAATATGAGAAATGTTGCAATAATTGGAATAGGAATAATTAAATTCGGTGAACTTTGGGAAAAATCCCTGAGGGATATTGCCGTTGAAGCTGCACTTAATTGTTTGGAAGATGCCGGCACTGATCGTGTTGATTCAGTGACTATTGGATGTATGTCAAGCGGTTTGTTTAATGGTCAGGAACACCTGGCAAGCCTCATTCCGGATTATCTTGGAAAAAACAATATCCCGGCAACACGTGTGGAGTCGGCATGTGCTTCAGGAGCTTTGGCTGTCCGCACAGCCTTTTTGGAAGTGGCTTCGGGTATATCGGATTATTCGCTGGCTATTGGTGTTGAAAAAATGACCGATGTTAGTACCGGAATGGCTACATATGCCTTGGCATCCGCGTCTGATCAGGATTACGAAGCATTTCACGGCATTACTTTTCCGGGATTATATGCCATGATGGCGAAAGCTCACATGGAACGTTATGGTACCACGAGAGAACAACTTGCTGAAGTTGCCGTGAAAAATCACCAAAATGGAGCTTTAAACCCTTTTGCCCAATATCCATTTACTGTAAGCCGGGAAACCGTTCTAAATTCCACTAAAATTGCTGATCCACTCCGGCTTTTGGATTGTTCACCTATAACCGATGGAGCTGCAGCTGTTTTATTAACCACTGTTGAAGAAGCAAAAAAGTATAAGAATTTTCCGATGGTTATTATTCGTGGCATAGGAAGTGCAACCGATACCCTTTCACTAAATCAACGTAAAGATATTCTGGAAATGGTAGCCGTAAAAAAGGCTGTTCAGAATGCGTTTAAAATGGCTGGGAAAACCATTCAGGAAATTGATTTTGCAGAAGTGCATGATTGCTTTACAATAGCAGAAATTTTAGTCATGGAAGCAATGGGAGTGGTTGAACCGGGGAATGCAGGACCTGCTACACTTGATGGTTTAACAGCCCTGGATGGTAAATTTCCGATTAATCCTTCGGGAGGCCTGAAATCCAAGGGACATCCGGTTGGGGCTACCGGAGTGGCTCAAATTTTTGAAGCCGTTAGCCAGCTCAGGGGTGAAAGCGGAAAACGTCAGATAAACAATCCGAAAGTTGCATTAACCCAAAATATGGGAGGATCAGGGGGGAGTTGTGTTTGTCATGTGTTGGAGGTGAAATGATTTTGTTGTGCTATTGTCAATAAATGGTGATACAATGGTTAGGTAGTGGTAATTCAGTGGTAATTCAATGGTAATTCAATGGTAATTCAGTGGTAATTCAATGGTAATTCAGTGGTAATTCAATGGTAATTCAGTGGTAATTCAATGGTAACTCAATGGTAATTCAGTAGTAATTCAGTGGTAAGTCAATAGTAATTCAATGGTAATTCAATAGTAATTCAGTGGTAATTCAATGGTAATTCAATGGTAATTCAATAGTAATTCAGTGGTTATTCAATGGTAACTCAATGGTAATTCAATGGTAACTCAATGGTAATTCAATAGTAATTCAGTGGTAATTCAATCGTAATTCAGTGGTAATTCAGTGGTAATTCAGTGGTAATTCAATAGTAATTCAATGGTAATTCAATAGTAATTCAATGGTAATTCAATAGTAATTCAGTGGTAATTCAATAGTAATTCAGTGGTAATTCAATGATAATTCACAACAGGTTAAAATTTAAATAAAATTAAAAATGAAATTAGAAGAGCTTAAAGTATATCAGGAATCAATGGAATTAGGAGAAAAAGTGTGGAATCTTGTTATAAAATGGGATAACTTTTCAAAAGATACTATGGGTAAACAGCTTGTTAAAGCTGTCGACTCTATTGCAGCTAATCTGAGTGAGGGATTTGGAAGATATCATTTCAGAGAAAAGAAGAATTTTGGATATTATTCACGCGGATCATTGTATGAAACTAAAACATGGATTACAAAAGCAAATAATAGAGGATTAATTGGTGATAAAGATTATAATCAATACGTTGGAGTTATAAATGATATTGGAGTAAAACTGAATAATTACGTAAAAGCAACAGATAAACAGCTTCTTATTAAGGAAGATGAAGTTGAGTATTCCCATAAAAAAGAAGATTAATCCCTATATGAAATTAAAAGCGAATTACAATAGAATTACAGCGTAGCGAATTACTATTTAATTACAGCGCAGCGAATTACTATTTAATTACAGCGCGGCGAATTACTATTTAATTATAGCGTTGCGAATTACTATTTAATTATAGCGCTGCGAATTACAATAGAATTACAGCGAAGCAAATGTCAAATGAATAACACTTTAGGATAATAGAAACAAAAGAATAATAATGTAAAGCTATAAAAAAATGAACGTACCAAAACACTGGAGAGAAATTCCGGAACGATATAGAATGGAGGCAGGAAAATGCACAAAATGTACTAAAATTCTTTTCCCTGCCAGACTGGTTTGTCCTTTTTGCGGTAATAAGGAGTTTGATAAAATTAACTTGTCAGGAAAAGGTAAATTGCTAACCTATACCATTATCCGGACAGCACCTGAAGGATTTGAGGATTTTACACCATATGCTATTGGTATTGTGGAACTAAAAGAAGGAGTTAAGGTTATGGGGCAAATCACCGACTGCAATACCGAGACACTTAAAACCGGTGATCAACTGGTCGCCAAATTCAGAAGAATGAATGAAGAAGGCAAAACCGGAATGATCATGTACTCCTATAAATTTGTTCCGGATTTAGGGATTTGAAGATACTTGGTGACCTTGTGACTGTATGAATGGCAGAGTCTGGGGAGGAAAGGTTAAGGTGAAAGATGCAGTAGAAGCGGCAATAGCAGGAAGCAGGGGAACGTAGGCAGTAATCAAGTAAGCAGAGCGCAGGGCGCATGGCGCGGAGCGCAAAGAGTAGAGCCGAATTGCATTCGGCTGGAAAAAGCACAAAACGCGTAGTGTAGGGAGCCGGGTAGAAAAAGGAACTAAAAACTACAAACTACAAACTAAAAACCATAAACAACAAACAAAAAATAACAAACAACAAACTACAAACCAAATATGTACATAACTGAAGAACATGAATTAATTCGCAAAACAGTCAGGGATTTTGCTGAAAGGGTAATAAAACCGGTTGCCCGGGAGCTGGATGAAAATGAACAGTTTTCTGAAGAAATTACGGCACAAATGGGTGAACTGGGTTTGTTTGGTATGTGCTCACCTGAAGAATACGGCGGACAAAAGATGGATATATTATCGTATCTTATTGCCGTTGAAGAATTGGCCCGTGTAGATGGTTCCCAGGCTGCTACGCTTGCAGCGCATAATTCCCTTGGAATAGCTCCAATCCTTGAATTTGGCACCAAAGAACAAAAGAAAAAATACCTGCCTGGTTTATGTTCAGGGAAGGAGCTTTGGGCCTTTGGTTTAAC
>JAUWBB010000296.1 GCA_030605195.1 Bacteroidota bacterium | reverse complement strand
TGGTTTAACGTGCTCAAATTCAGTTAGTAATTCAGAATATTTAATTGGCGATTGCAAAGCATCTGAAAGATAATCTTTCAGTGGCTGTAATAAAGGATCCAAACAAAAAATTCAGCCCGTAGGGCTTGAAATGAATAACACGTAATCCGTAACTCGCAACCATAGTGAAGTATGCTCCTTTCCTGGTGAAATGTTTTAGCACCTCAAATTTCACCCCGGCCCAGTGTAATTGCTTTGCACCACTTCGTGGATTACACAGGGCAAGCAATTTCACAGGGTAAACGTGGCAGGCCGAAAACCGAGAACAATATAGAAAAGTTAATAAGTTAGGATTACATAAAAGAAACTTCATCAAAGGTATACCGCCTTATTTCATGATTATTTGTTTCAAGTACAATCACTCCATTATTCCCGATATCAATAATCTTCGCGATAAATTCGCCCTGTTCAGTTCTGTAAGCGGAAAGTATTTTATACCGGTATACATGGGAGAGGTAGTCTGTATTGATTTTTCCAATATTTTTGCTTCTCAGCATTTCGTACCGAATCTTGATTGATTTGTTTAATTCGTAAAGGCATTCTTGCAGGTCAAAATCTCTTCCTGATTGCAATTTCAAGGAGGTAGGATTAGGAACATTGTTGCTGAAACGAACCTGATTTACATTTAATCCTATTCCAACGACAGTATGGGCAAACCGGTTACCTATAATGGAATTTTCAATTAAAATTCCTGCAATTTTGTCATTATTGACATAAATATCATTGGGCCATTTAATAAAAACATTAGTCAGAAATTTGCTTAAATAATCAAATAAAGCAATTGAAATTACCTTGGAAAGAAGAAACTGTTCTTCGATTTTCATAAAAGTTGGATAAAGGATGATGCTCATGGTAAGGTTTTTCCATTTCTCACTTTCCCAGGTATTTTTATCGCGCCCCCTGCCATGAGTTTGCTCTTTTGCCCATATAATGGTGCCTTCAGGAGGTTCCTCCTGTTTTAGTAAATTGCAGGCGTAGGTATTGGTTGATTCAGTTGTATCTAATTCTATTATTTTGTTTGCCATTATATTAGTTAATAAATTGAATGAGAATAATGATTCCGGTTGTCCGTTTCATGAAAAAATCTTTTTATTTCCAAACAAATTGGCATTCCAATTGTAATCATGTAAAAGCACCAGATAAAATTACTGAGAATTCTGTAACTAAGTTCATAAATAAAAATTCATTACTTTTGTCCATATCATTTAACTGAATGCAAATAGAAAAAGCTGCTGATACCAGAAACCTTTTAAATACGATTATTCAGGGTATTCAAAGAAAAAAAGGAAACGAAATAGTAAAGATAAACTTAAGTGCGCTAAAAAATTCATTCTGTCCTTTTTTTATCGTATGTCACGGAAATTCGACCAAGCAGGTAAGTGCAATTGCTGATTCGGTTGAAGAACTGGTTCAGGCGAACCTTAATCAGAAAATATGGCATAAGGAAGGCGTTGAAAATGCGCGATGGGTTCTTCTGGATTATTGTGATGTAATTGTACATATTTTCCTGAAAGAATCCAGGGATTTTTATAAACTTGAGGAATTATGGGCAGATGCTGAGATTGATTTGATTGAAGAGCAAGTTGTGAAAAAGGAGAAAAGCAGAAATGAGTGAAAAAAAAACAAATACCAATCCGGGTTCCAATCCGGGTAAAACCCCTGTTAAAGGGGGGAAACCGAAATTTAGTCCATATTGGATATATGGTATAATAGCCATTGCAATTCTTGGAATTCAATTGTTGTATAGTGGGTCGCGTACAAAAAAAATCGACCTGATCAGATTAGAACAAGAACTGGTTAAAAACAAGGATATAAAGAAAATTGTTGTAGTCAATGATGAGTCAGCAGAAATTTTTTTAACGGAAGATGCCGTCACATCCAATCGCTACCCGGATATAAGCACAAAAGGTTTTAGGACACTTCCGGGAACCAGTCCCCATTATGTAATCAATATTCCTTCAGGCGAATTCTTCATTGAGCAATTAAGGCTTGCGGAACAAAAATTTAATTATACCGATGCCGAGAAAATTAATGTGAGCTTTGATCGGCGAAGGAATTTTCTGGGTGATATCCTGGGATGGTTGCTTCCTTTAGCAATACTGATAGGTGTATGGCTGTTCGTATTTCGCCGGATGGGTGCCGGCGCAGGCGGAGGTGGCGCCGGAGGTATATTTAGTATTGGAAAATCTAAAGCCCGGATTTTTGATAAAGAGGCGGAAATAAGAACTGATTTCAGTGATGTGGCCGGGTTGGAAGAGGCGAAAATGGAGGTGAGAGAAATAGTCGACTTTCTTAAAAATCCCAAGAAATATACTGATCTTGGTGGAAAGATCCCTAAGGGAGCATTGTTGATAGGACCTCCGGGGACTGGTAAAACATTACTGGCGAAAGCGGTTGCCGGTGAGGCAAATGTTCCGTTTTTCTCCATTTCCGGTTCCGATTTCGTTGAAATGTTTGTAGGTGTGGGAGCATCCAGGGTTCGCGACTTGTTTAAACAGGCCAAGGAAAAAGCCCCTTGTATTGTGTTTATTGATGAAATTGATGCCGTAGGAAGGGCAAGGGGAAGAAATCCGAATTTTGGTGCAAACGATGAAAGGGAAAATACCCTTAATCAGCTTTTAACCGAAATGGATGGCTTTGCTACAAACATAGGTGTGATTATTCTGGCGGCGACAAACCGTGCCGATATTTTAGACAGGGCTCTGCTCAGGGCAGGAAGATTCGACCGGCAGATCCATGTGGAATTACCCGACCTGAAAGAACGCGTTGATATTTTTAAAGTTCATTTGCGTCCCCTTAAACTTGAAAAGAGTTTAAATATAAAATTCCTGGCAAAACAAACACCTGGGTTTTCAGGGGCAGATATTGCAAACGTATGTAATGAATCGGCTCTGATAGCTGCAAGAAAAAATAAAAAAATAGTTGGACGACAGGATTTTCTTGATGCAGTTGACAGAATTATAGGAGGGCTCGAAAGGAAAAATAAGATCGTTTCATTTCAGGAAAAAAAGACAATTGCTTATCATGAGGCAGGCCACGCAACGGTTAGCTGGTTGTTGGAACATGCCAACCCCCTTGTTAAGGTAACGATTATTCCCAGAGGGAAATCGCTTGGAGCAGCCTGGTATTTACCAGAAGAACGGAATATAACGACTACCGAACAATTAATGGACGAAATGGCTGCCGCTCTTGGAGGCAGGGCTTCTGAAGAAATCATTTTTGGCCAAATTTCAACAGGCGCCCTGAATGATCTTGAAAAGGTTACCAAACAGGCATATGCTATGATAAGCTATTTTGGCATGAGTAAGAAAATCGGAAATATTAGTTTCTATGATTCCACCGGTCAAAGTGATTTTGTTTTTAATAAACCCTATAGTGAAAAAACCGCAGAACTGATCGATGCCGAAGTAAAATGCTTCGTTGAAAATTCTTATGAAAAAGCGAAAGAAATTTTGATGGGACAGAAAAAAAGGCTTACCGAATTGGCAGAATTGTTGTTGGAAAAAGAGGTTATTTTCAGTGAAGATCTTGAAAAAATTTTTGGTAAAAGAAAAGTTACAGCTACTTTTGAAGAAGAAAAAAAGAAAAGTCGTGATGTTAAAAAGGGAATGCCTGCCGCTAAAAGCAAAACCAAAAAGGAAAAACATGTAAGCCCTAAGGTGGTTGACGGCACAAACAAAAAACCTGACACTAAATGATCGAATAAAAATTTATCCTGGAAAATGGAAAAGGATTGGATGATAGTTTATTCTACAAATCAGATATATTTGGCAGAAATTGCAAAACAAGTTCTTGCCGATAACGGGATGAATTCCATAATTATTAATAAAAAAGATTCTTCTTATAACGATTTTGGTGATATCGAGCTTTATGTAAACCGTGATTTTGTTATCGAAGCAAAAGCTTTAATTAAAGAAATAGAAAGTTGAATAATTTTTTAAGCCGGACAATTACCGGATTTTTTATCGTTTTATTGATTTTCGGTGGGATTTCCTTAAGTAGTATTTCCTTCTGTTTCTTGTTTCTTTTCATTCTTATTGCCGGGATGTTTGAATTTTACAAAATGTCCCATATTGCAAAAGTACGACCACAAAAGTATTTCGGCGTTCTGATAGGGTTTTTGTTTTTTGTTATGAGTTTTCTGTATTCTGTCAAATTTCTAAACCAGAAATATTTTTACCTGTTTATCCCTCTTGTATTCCTGATTTTTATAAATGAATTGTATCTGAAGCAAAATCACCCTTTCACTAATATTGCATATACATTCCTGGGACTCCTGTATGTAGCTCTTCCTCTGGCTCTTTTTAACTATTTTGTTTTCAGTTCTAACGGGGAACCTATTTCTATACATG
>JAUWBB010000209.1 GCA_030605195.1 Bacteroidota bacterium | reverse complement strand
TCAGTTTGCCTTTAATGATATCAAGATAAAACTATCACTTGTTGCCTTACCGCTGATTTTAGGAACTTCAAGACCGCTTTCGCAGAAGCAACTAAAGATAATACTGTTATTTTTTATTTCATCCGTTTTTGTAGCTACTATCATTAGTACGGTTGTTTTATCTGGTCTTACAGGGCAACCTGTTACCGATATAAGAGACATATCCATTTTCATTTCCCACATTCGTTTCGCATTATTAATAAACGTAGCCATTTTTTTACCGGGTTACTTTTTATTATCAAAAGAATACCAACCGGTAAGACTGGAAAAAGTAATTTATTCACTGGTTATAATATGGTTGGTTTTATTTTTATTTCTGCTTCGCTCGAAAACAGGTATAGGGATTCTTTTGACATGTTTTTATATCTTTTTTGGTTTATGGATAAGCCGGATTCCGAATTTTATGCTGAAATTCTTTATGCTGATTATTTTAATTACTATTCCATTGTTATCAATTTCATATATTACAAGATCAATTGCCGATTTTTACAGGGTCGAGGTAGTTGATACCGAAAATATTGAGCAAACAACTGTAAACGGAAGAACCTATTCTCATAATTTTGACAATAAGCAACTTGAGAACGGAAGGTATGTTTGGCTATTTCTTTGTGAAGAAGAATTGCACAATGAATGGAATAGAATAAGTACAGTTAATTATAACAGCCTTGACGGGAAAGGCCAGGAAGTAAAATATACTTTAATACGGTATTTAACATCAAAAGGTTTTCGGAAAGATTCAATAGGTGTTTCAAAACTTGATGAGAAAGATATTACAAATATCGAAGAAGGGTTGGCTAATTATATATACCGGAGTAAGACAGGGTTAAAACCATTGATTTATAATATAATTTGGCAGATTGATGTTTACCGGAAAGGTGGGAATCCGAGCGGACATTCTGTAACACAAAGAATAGAGTATTTAAAAACCGCAATTCAGATCATCAGGAATAATTTTTGGCTTGGTGTAGGTACCGGAGATCTTCAATCGGCATTTGAAAATCAATATGAATTATCTAAATCCCGGCTGAATCCGGAATGGAGATTACGCACACATAATCAATTCGTTACCTTTTTCATAGCATTTGGTGTTTTTGGTTTTATATGTTGTGTTTTTGCTATGGTATATCCGGTTATTCTCGAAAAGGGATTTAAGAACTATTTTTTCATGATGTTTTTCCTCATTGCATTTTTATCGATGTTGAATGAAGACACCCTGGAAACTCATGCCGGGGCTACATTTTTCTCCTTTTTTTATTCCTTATTTTTGTTTGGAAGGCAAAGGGCGAAGAGCAAAGGGCAAAGTGTATGGAGCCAGGAGCAAAATAGAAATTGCTGAAATGTTTTTAGCTTTTAGATATTACTTTGAGTTAAATGACAAATACGTTAAATTCCCCTCTGTGGGATGGCCTGCCCTGTGAAATAAAGGCGAAGCCTTTACCGCGAAGCAGTATTTCACATGGCTGGCGGAGAACAAATAACAATAAACTATTTTTACTCCATGCCTAAAAAAAGATTAAAAAGACCATTTTATAACAGGGATGTTCTTACTGTTGCTCCGGAATTATTAGGTAAGGTGCTTGTCAGGAAATTTGATAACGGCATTATTTCGAGATTTGTCATTGAAGAGGTTGAGGCTTATCGCGGGGAAGAGGATCTGGCGTGTCATGCCAGTAAGGGCAGAACTTCACGAACAGAGATAATGTACCATGAAGGAGGAAAGATTTATGTATATTTAGTTTATGGGATGTACTGGATGCTAAATATTGTAACCGGCGAAAACAGTATACCTCAGGCTGTTTTGATAAGAAGGATAGAAGGTTTTAGTGGTCCTGGAAAATTAACCGGGAACCTGTCAATTGATAAATCGTTTTATGGTGAGGATTTAGTTTTTTCAAAAAGAATCTGGTTGGAAAATAATAATGAAGGGGTTAATTTTTTTGCTACTTCAAGAATTGGGATAAATTATGCCGGGGAATATTGGAAAAACAAACCATGGCGGTTTATTTTAAAGTAAATTAAAGGGCTATAACGATGATTAAAAAAAGAAAATATAGATCAGGAATCAAATTATTTTTTATTTTTTTCATTTCCTTTCTTATAACTGATTCGTATTGCCAGCTTGACAATAAGGCTTTTTATTTACCTTCCTCATTTCAGGCAGAAAAAGGTAAGTGCCTGTATTTCAGCTTTTCCAATTTAAATTTTACAAAGAACAATGAATATTTCAATAAAATTGCAGATGGTTATACCTTGTTTGGATACCACGTAAATCCGGAAGTTGTATTTTTCCCTTCTGAAAATATTGGTATACGGGCAGGGATTTTTGTTTGGAAGGATTTTGGAAATAATAAATATTCGAGATTAGCTCCAACCTATTCTGTTTCTATTAGAAAAGACTCTCTTTCTTTTATTTTCGGGAAGTTGGATGGAAGCCTGAAACATAGGCTAATAGAGCCCCTGTATGGCTTCGAGAATATTTTAACCGATCGTTTAGAAGATGGAATCCAGGTAATATATAACCATAGCTTGTTTTATCTCGATTTATGGATAAATTGGGAACATATGCTTTATAAGGGAGAAATGGAACAAGAAAAAGTATCCGGAGGAATTTCAGGAGTGGTAAAGATCTTTGATCAGGAAAGATTTGTTCTGGATATTCCGGTACAAATTTTTGGGATGCATAAAGGAGGACAGATTGATGCCTCACCTCTTCCTTTAAAAACAGTTTTCACCTCTGCTGTTGGTTTAAGTTTTCAATGGAATTCAGAAAATAACTCTTTTTTCCAGGGTTTCAGGACAGATAATTACTTTATATTTTATGATGATATTTCATTTGAAAAGACAGACACTTTCAGCAATGGACATGGAACTTATCTGAACCTGACTTTTTTAACAAAATATTTCGATTTGATGCTAAGTTATTGGAAGGGAAATAAATATATTTCACACAATGGCGGAGCCCTTTACAATTCCAGATCAACTACATTTAAATCTCCTGATTTTGTTGATCCGAACCGGGAATTATTCATAATACGGTTCTTACAGGATATCAGAATTACGAAAAATCTTTACATTACTGCAAGAATAGAACCTTTATATGATTTTAATTCGGGTAAAATTGAATTTTCACATGGCTTATATATCAATTATAAACAAAATTTTTTATTGAAGAAATCAATTAAAACCCCATGAGAGTTTAAAATTTTATAAATAAAATGAAACAATTAAAGTTCTACAATATACTGGTCGGTTGGTTTATCTTTTTTATTGCCACTATAGTTTATTTGCTAACCCTTGAACCAACTGCAAGTTTTTGGGATTGCGGGGAATTTATTGCTTCATCCTATAAAATGGAAGTAGGCCATCCTCCGGGCGCTCCGGTGTTTCTTCTAATTGCCAGGTTCTTCTCCCTTTTCGCAGGAAGTGATACTTCAAAAGTGGCATTAATGATCAATTCGCTATCTGTATTGGCGAGTTCGTTTACCATACTTTTTCTTTTCTGGACCATTACTCACCTGGCGAAAAATATCCTTATAAAAGGAAATCAATATACATATGGGAAAACCCTTGCTATTTTGAGCAGTGGTGTAGTTGGCGCTCTTGCTTATACTTTTTCCGATTCATTTTGGTTTTCGGCAGTTGAAGGCGAAGTCTATGCAACCTCATCACTATTCACGGCTGTAGTATTTTGGGCTATATTGAAATGGGAGAATATTGCCGAAGAAAAATATGCAAATAGGTGGTTAGTATTTATTGCCTATCTGATGGGCTTATCCATAGGAGTTCACTTATTGAATTTACTTACTATACCTGCCATCGTCTTTGTATATTATTTTAGAAAATATAAACCTTCGAAAAAAGGCATAATATCAGCCGCAACTATAGCTGTTCTGTTATTGGGAATTATGATGTATATAATAATTCCTTATACTGTAAAACTGGCTGCCTTGTTCGAACTTTTAAGTGTAAACGGATTTGGATTACCCTACAACTCGGGAATTATTTTTTATGCCTTGGCTATCATCGGTTTATTAACCTGGGGATTGCGGTATACCCTTAAAAAAGGGAAAGTTCTTTGGAACACTGTTCTTTTATGCTTTATGGTAATTCTTATCGGGTACTCGTCTTATTCTATTATCATCATCCGGTCTTTGGCTAACCCTCCAATGGATCAGAATAATCCGGATAATCTTTTTGCCCTTTTATCTTATTTAAACCGTGAACAATACGGCGACAGGCCATTGATCCATGGTCAATATTATAATGCTCCTCTGATTGATGTTAAGGCGGGGAAGCGAACCTATACCAAACAGGATGGGAAATATATTGTCACGAACAGAAAACCGGAATATAAATATCATCCTGAATTTATAACATTGTTCCCGAGGATGTATGGGCGTGAGGCAGAACACATTGAAGATTATAAAAATTGGGCGAACATACAAGGAACGAAAGTATCCATCGGGGGTGGGCAGGGTGATAAAAGATACCTGAACAAGCCTACATTTGGGGAGAATCTGAAATTCCTTTTCAGATATCAGCTCGGACATATGTATTTCAGGTATTTCATGTGGAATTTTGCCGGAAGACAAAATGATATCCAGGGACATGGAAATGTGCTTAACGGTAACTGGATCAGTGGCATTTCGTTTATTGATAATGTAAGGTTAGGTGACCAGGATAAACTTCCTGAAGATTTCAAAAACAATCCTGCACGAAACAGCTATTATTTAATCCCTCTGATATTGGGTATAATCGGACTTGTTTATCAATACCGTAAAGACAAGAAAGACTTTTGGGTGGTATTATTGCTGTTTTTCTTCATGGGGGTTGCCATTGTTATGTATTTAAATCAAACCCCTCATCAGCCAAGAGAGAGGGATTATGCTTATGCAGGCTCATTTTATGCATTTTCGGTTTGGATTGGTTTAGGTATACTGGCGGTATACGAACTACTAAGTCAAAAACTTTCCGGGAAAATAAGCGCGGGAGTGGCTTTGGTGCTTGGGCTGGTTTTTGTTCCCCTGTTGATGGCAAGAGAAAACCGGGATGACCATGATCGTTCAGGCCGGTTTACAGCAAGGGATTTTGCCGGCAATTATTTGAATTCATGTGCCCCGAATGCCATTCTTTTCACCAATGGGGACAATGATACTTTTCCCCTGTGGTATGTCCAGGAAGTAGAAGGGGTCAGAACGGATGTCAGGGTGGTTAATCTGAGCTATCTGGGTGCCGATTGGTACATAAATCAGATGAAATACAAAGCCTATGAGTCCGATCCGGTGCCTTTTTCCTTAGGTCAGGAAAAATATATTCAGGGAACACGTGATATTGTTCTGTTTGATGAACGAATTAAGGATTATTATGATCTGAAAGAATTAATTGACTTTGTGGCTAATGATGATCCAAGAACAAAAAAACCGTCTCCGTTTGGATTGAATGAATTGGCTGACTTTTTTCCAACCCGGAAATTCAGTCTGAAAGTTGACTCTGCAACCGTGGTATCTAACGGAACCGTTCCAATCTGGTCGGCTGATAAAATAATTTCACCTATGTTATGGGAATATAAGGGAGATGTGGTTTATAAGAATGATTTAATCGTTCTGGACTTGTTAGCGACCAATAACTGGGGAAGGCCGGTTTATATCGCCGTTACGGTTCCAAGAAGTTCCTATCTCGGATTGGATGAGTATCTTCAGACGGAAGGATTGGCATACCGGATTGTTCCGCTTAAAAATGAGAATCCCCGGTTGTCGTTCGGAAAGATCAATACCAAAATCATGTATAATAATATAATGAATAAATTTAAATGGG